>JAPPHD010000136.1 GCA_028821125.1 Gammaproteobacteria bacterium | reverse complement strand
TTCTGTTCCTTGCGCGTCAGCGTCCCGGCCGGCCGGGTTGGGAACTTTCATGGAAAATATTTTCTACTTGTCGCCACCGAATGCGATATCCATGGTGGTAGTGAGTGAAATGGAGACGGCATGAACGCATTTCGACTGGATGGCCAGGTGGCCGTGGTTACCGGGGCCGGTAAAGGCATCGGGCGAGGCATCGCCTTCTGCCTGGCCGAGGCGGGGGCGGATGTGGTGGTGAGCGCCCGTACCTCCTCCGACATCGATGAAGTCGCCGATGCGGTGCGCCGAACCGGCAGGCGTTCGGCGGCGGTTGCAGCGGACGTTACGGACGGGGAGCAACTCGACGCCCTCGTGGACGCCGCCGGCGAACTGGGGGGCCTGAACATCTGGGTGAGTAACGCGGGCGGGCTGCCCGATGCCACTCCGCGTTATCTGACGCGCACCCCGGAAGACCGGTGGGATGCCCAGGTGGACCTCAACCTGAAAGCCGTATGGATGGGCGCCGTGCGTGCGGCGGCCGCCATGGAATCGGGCAGCATCGTCAACATCTCATCCCGGGCCGCCATGGGGCCGCAACTCAAGAACGGCCCGTACGGGGCATCGAAGGCGGCGGTCAACAGCCTGACCCAGACGCTGGCCGTGGAGCTTGCGCCGCGCATCCGGGTCAATGCCGTGGCTCCAGGCCCAATCCCCACCGAGAACTTCCTGCAGTCCACGAACTTTCCCGACGACCAGCCGCTCGAGAAGATCATCGGGCTTCCGTTGGGGCGTCTGGGCACGCCGGAAGATATCGGAAACGCCGTGGTGTTCATGGCGTCGCCGGCGGCGAGCTGGATCACCGGGCAGTGTCTTTATGTCAGCGGTGGACCCTGAAATCGCAGTTAAAAACCATTTTTTTCAATAAGATAAGCAATCAAGGTGAAGTAAGATGATCATTGTTTCGGCAACGCTGGACTATGCCACCCGGGAAGACCGCGACCGGGCCGTGGAGGAGAGCGCACCGGTTCAGCAGGCCACCCGGGACGACGAGCCGGGCTGCCAGGCCTATTGTTTCGCGCCCGACCCCTGCGTGCCCACGCGCATCCAGGTCTACGAGCTCTGGGATGACGGGCCGACCCTCGCCGATCACTTCAAGCACCGGAACTATGAGGACATGAAGACCGTGCTGAACAGGTACGGCATCGTCGGCACCGAGAACCGGATGTATCTCATCAGCGCCCACGAACCGGTTTACAGCCCCGAGGGGCTGCCCCGGGAGACGTTTTTCGACGGCAGTGCCTGATGGACAGTGCGCCCAGGGTCATCGACCTGCACGCCCACGCCGTTCTGGAAGCGGGGTTCGGCGTGGCGGGCCGCCATGGGCCGGAGCTTGCGGTGGACAGCGACGGCGTGTCCTTCTTCCGCATCGGTGAGTACCGCATGAAGCCCATGGCGTATCGCGGAACCGTGTTCATGGACTTCGGCATGCGCCTGGAACGGATGGACAAGGTCGGCATCGACCTGCAGTTGCTCTCACCCAATCCCCTCACCTTCTTTCACGGCATCGAGAAGGAACTGGCCGTCAGATTCTGCCGCGTGCACAACGACGCCATGGCGGAAGTGGTGGCCCGATACCCCGGCAGGCTGCTCGGATCCGCCGCGCTGCCGATGCAGGATCCGGACGCGGCGGCCCGGGAGCTGGAGCGGGCGGTGGAAGACCTGGGCCTGGTGGCGGCCTATGTCGGCACGGACTATCCGTTCCCGCTCGACGACCCCTGCCTCGATGACCTGTACCGCACCTTTGTGGCACTCGATGTGCCGCTGTTCCTGCACCCCTCTTCGACCGACGGCGCCGGAATGCCGGCGGACGCGCGCCTCAACCGCTTCGATCTCGGGCTGATCGTCGGCTATGCCTACGATGAGTCGCTGGCGGTGGCGTCGCTGGTGTACGGAGGCGTGCTGGAACGGCATCCTCACCTGGACATCTGCATCTCCCACGGCGGCGGCGCCCTGCCGTTTCTCATCGGGCGTTACGAGGGCATCGCCCGGTTTCGCGATTGGGCGCCGCAATCCGTCAAGGAGAACGGCTTCCGGCATGAAGTCAGGAAGCTGTGGTTCGATGCGCATGTGGAAGGCCAGGGGGCGCTCGATCTGTTGATCGATGCGGTGGGACGTGACAGGCTGGTATACGGAACCAATTTCGGCGGCTGGGATACGCCGGCGAGCACCTCGGCGTTCGATGCAAGCCTGACGGCGAATGCGGAAGCGCTGCTGCGGCTGAACGGCAGCCGGAGGGAACCGCAGAGCCGATGACGAACCGCGGATCCGGTGTTGAGGGTCCGCGAGGAGGGACCATGAGCAAACAGTCGCTGTTCACCAACGCGCGCCTGTTCACCGGAGTGGACGGGGAAGTTCTCGAAGACGGCAGCGTATGGGTGGAAGGAGCCGAAATCCGGTTTGCCGGCCCGACCGGCGACCTGCGCGGCGTCAACGAAGACGTGAACCGCATCGACCTGGGCGGCCGGTTCCTGATGCCCGGCATGACGGAGTCCCATGCGCACATTTCCTATACCCACAACGGACCCTCCGAACTGGACAAGACGCCGGTGGAACAGGCAATGGTGCATTCCATCGACAATGCCCGCCTGATGCTCGGCGCCGGATTCACATCCGCGATCAGCTTCGGTTCCGTGCATCGCATCGATGTCTTTCTCAAGAAAGCGATCAACGACTGGGTGATACCCGGCCCGAAGCTCGTGGCGTCCGGGCGGGACGTCGGCGCCACCGCGAGCAATGCGGACCTGCATCCGGACTATGCCCGGCCGCAGATGGAAGGGCTGGGCATGCTGGTGGACGGTCCCTGGGCGGTGCGGGGAGCGGTGCGCCGGCTGAAGAAGAACGGGGCGGACATCATCAAGATATTCCTGGATGGCGAGGGACTGTCCGATCACGCGCCACCGGGGGAGCTTACCTATACGGACGAAGAAGTCGCCGCCGCGGTGGACGAGGCCCATCGCCGCAACATGCGGGTTGCCTGTCACTCCCGCTCGGCGGTGGCGGTGAAACAGGCGGTGCGCTTCGGCGTCGACTGTATCGGCCATGCCAACTACCTGGACGATGAGGCGGTCGACATGTTGAGGCGCAACCGGCACCGGCTGGCCGTCGGCCCGGCCATCGCCTGGGAAGTGCAGTTCCTGAAGAACTGCGAGTCCATGGGGTTTTCGCCGCGCACGGTCGAGGAGCGCGGCTACGTCCGCGAAGTGGAGGCGACTGTGGATGCGGTGCAAAGGCTTCGCGCCGCGGGTGTCAAGGTGCTCGTCGGCGGCGACTATGGCCTGAACATTACCCCGCACGGCACCTACGCCAAGGACCTGGAGTATTTCGTCGACCTGTTCGGCATGTCGCCCACCGAAGCCCTGCTGTGCGCCACCCGGGATGGCGGGGCGACGGCAGACCCCACCGGCATGGTGGGCACGCTGGAGGAAGGCAAGAGCGCCGACATGGTGATTGTCGACGGCGACCCGCTCACCGACATCAAGGTGCTGCAGGACCACGACAGGATCGACGCGGTTGTCAAGGACGGACGGATCTACCAGGGGCTGATGGACAACAATCCGTACGAGCGGGAAGCCGTCAGCATCCAGTAGTCGCGAACCGCCCGGTTCCCGTCACAGCCGCACCCGCAACTGCAGCGTCCACTGGCTGCCCAGCGAGGTGGTGGTGATCTGGTCCTGGCTGTTGGCCGGGTTGTCGGGGTCGGGGTTGCAGCGGACCACGCCGAACGAGCCGGGTGGGGCCGGTTCCGGGTTTGCGCAGGCTCCGGTACGTGCGCCGGTGCCCATGGCGTAGATCCTGTCGGTGACGTTGCGGCCGATCAGCGCCAGTTCGTAGCGGTTGTCGCTGGAGTAGAGCCTGAGCGCCGTATAGACCAGCCAGAAGGCATCCTGGGTGTATGGGTCCAGTGTCGCCGAGAAGGGATAGCCGCTGTTGTAGCGCGCATCCCAGGAAAAGTTCGCCCGCCAGTAGTCGGACATGGCCCAGTCGTAGCTGAAGCCGGCGAATCCGGCCACGTCCGCGCTCAGGCTGCTGGTGCGCCCCTTGAGGTTCTGCCCGGTGGAGTTGATGAAATCCTTGGTGTACCTGGTGTCGGTGACCGCAAGCGCCGCTCGGAACGACAGCCCGGTGACCCGGGTCGCCCACAGCAGGTCGAACTCCACCCCTTCGGTGGTCAGTTCGGAGGCGTTGAACGTCTGGATCTGGATGGTCTGGGAGTTGAAGAGCTGCACCTGCAGGTCGTCGTAGATGTACTGGAAGAGGCTTGCGTGGAAGCGCATGGCGCCGTTCAGGAGGTTTGCCTTCATGCCACCCTCGAAGCCGCTCGCCTTCTCGGAGTCGTAGATCAGGAAGTCCGGGAAGTCCGGGTTCCTGGCCGGGTCCAGCGTTCTGGTCGGCAGGGCGCTGTTGTCCACGCCGCCGGATTTGAATCCCTCCTTGTAGGAGGCATAGAGGGTGATGTCCGGCGTGATGTCCCAGCTCAGGGCCACCTCCGGCGAGACGTTGTCGTCCTCGAACTCCAGTCCCTCGATCAGGGGCGGCGTGCCGAACCCGAAGAAGGCGGACACGGCATGCAGGTACGGAACCGTGATGTAGCCGTCCTTCTGCTCGTGGGTATAGCGGAACCCGGCGGTTAGTTCGACGGTCTCGGTGACGTCCCAGTAGCCGGCCAGAAAGCCCGAGAAGGCTTCCGTGTCGAGGTAGTGGTTCTTGTTGTAGTCGTATGCCCGCCCGGTCGCCCGGTCCGGGCCCACCAGAATGCCCAGATTGAAAGCCGCCTGGTAGGCGTTGAACACCTGGTGGACGTCCTGGTAGTGCAGGCCGGCCATAAAGTTCAGCGGCCCGTCGAACTCGCTCGCGAACTGGAACTCCTGGGAGAGGCTCTCGTAAACGTTGCGGTGCACCGCGCCGAAGACACCGGCGCTGAAGTCGTAGGAATCGAGCTCGATGTGCTCGAGGTCGGCGTAACCGGTGACGGACGTGATGGACATGAATTCCGTGAACTGCCAGTCGAACTTCGCCGAAAGGAAGTGGGTGTCCTGGACCAGGAAGGGAATGCCGCTGTCGGCCCCGTAGGGCATGCCTGCCCGGAGGTCGGGGTGGAGATCGGCGTTGGAGGTGTTGCCGTTCAGCTTGCAGTCGTCCACCCCCTGGAATACCGCGAGCGGGAAGGAAGGGTCCGGAATGACGGTGGGCTGCACGACGCCGTCCGGGCAGATTTCCTCGATCCGGCCGTTGGCGCCGTCGTTCTTGTACTCGGAATAGGAGTACTTCACCCGTGCGCGAAACCGCTCATAGGGCTGCCAGACGAACGTCAGCCGCCCGTTCAGGGCCTGTTCCCCGCGATAGCGGTGGTGGACATCCGGCGCCAGGTTCTCGAACAGCTTGTTCGCCCTGGTGTGCCCGATGGCCAGGCGGGCGCCGACCGTGTCGGTGACCGGGCCGGAGACAATCAGTTCCAGATAACGCTGATCGTGCTCGACCTCATAGCCGGCCATGGCCTCGAGTTCCGCCTCGTCGCCGGGATCGTTGGTGGTGACGGACATCACGCCGGCCGTGGCGCTCTTACCGAAATACAGGCTTTGCGGACCCTTGAGCAGTTCGAACTGGCCCATGTCCATGTAGGCGTTGTGGATGAATCGGCCCACGTTGACGACCACGCCGTCGACGTTGATGGCCAGCGACTGATCGAAGGCCGCGCTGATGGAGCTCGAGCCGATGCCGCGCAGCACCAGGTTCGAGCCGCTGCCACCGGTGCCGTGAAACACCAGGAAGTTGGGTACCAGCTTGGACGCTTCCGGCAGGGTGGTGATGTTGTAGCGGTCGAGGTCCTGCTCGGTCAGGGCGGCGACGGTGACCGGCACGTCCTGCAGCGTTTCCTCCTGGCGCCGGGCGGTGACGACGATTTCCTCGATGGCCCAGCCGTCTGTCGCCTCACCGGCCGCGAGCGGACAGACCCCGGACAACAGCAACGCGGCCAGGGCTCCCGGGCGTGCGGTCGGTCCTGTTATAGATAGCGTGCCCATCCGGTCATGACTTCACACTGCACGGGAGTTAGCTTAGAGGACGCCGGTCCCAAAGGAAAAGCCCTGTCGGACGCCTGCGACCGTGATCAGACGGGCAATGGAGCGGTCCATCGGTACCTCCCGGTCGGGGGACCAAATGGGTTGCGGAACGGGAACTTTTTCGCACCGGCGTCGAGGTTTTGCGCCAATCGGGCTCATGTGCCCGGTTTTCGCAGAAATATATTGACTTGCGTTCTAAAAAGTCATAAGAATCGCCGGTTTCGCGCGCTCGGCCCGGCAGCGACGCGGCGCCCAACCTCATGAAGGAGAGGATCATGAAAAGAACCCTTGCCGTTTCCTTGTTGTTTGCAGCAACCTCGTTGTGGGGCGGGGCACTCCCGGCCCTGGCCGTCGAAGCCGGCGACATCGAGGAGATCATCGTCACCGCCCGCCAGCAGGAGGAAACCCTGCAGGACGTGCCGGTCACCATCGCGGCGATGACCGAGCAGGACCTCGACCGCTACAACATCACCAACCTCGTGGATGCCGCCAAGATGGTGCCCAACATGGTGGTCTCCCACGGCGGCTCGGGCAATGGCTCGAACCTGCGCCTGCGGGGCATCGGCTCGAGTTCGATCTCGGCAGCCTTCGACCACTCGGTGGCCATCAACCTCGACGGCGTGGTAGTGAACCGGGGCCGCTTCATTCACAACGCCTACATGGACATGGGGCAGTTGGAGATCCTGAAAGGCCCGCAGTCGCTGTACTTCGGAAAATCCGCCACGGCGGGCGTGATCTCCATCACCACCAACGACCCGGGCGAAGAGTTCGAGATGGAGGTCAGCGGCGGCTACGAGGTCGAATACCAGGGCTATTTCGGCGAGTTCATCGTCTCCGGCCCGTTGAGCGATACGCTCGGCGCCAGGCTCGCGGTCGGCTTTACCCAGAACGACGAACTCTTCTACAACTATTCCGCCGACCACGATGCCGTCAACGTGCCCATAAACGGCGCCGACCGCTGGTACGGGGACGATTCGATCAACACCCGCCTCACGCTGGCGTGGAATCCGGCCGACAACTTTCAGGCCAAGGTGAAGTACAGCTACTCCGAATACAACAACGACGGTGCAGGCACCGCGTGGGCGGAAGAGGTCTGCCCCGAGGGGCGGCATCAGCCCACCAGCATACCCTCCGCCAATGCCACGTTCGGCCTGTATTTCGGCGTGGACGACTGCAAGATCAACGGCAACACCTCCAAGCTGCATCTCAACCCCGGCCTGCGCGCCGGGCTGCCGGAGGGATTCGATGACGGAGAACCCGGGCTCCGCCAGGACACCCACTTCCTCTCGTTGCGCATGGACTGGGATGTCTCGGAACTGTTTACCGTCACCTCCATCACGGGCTGGGTCGACCTCAAGCACTGGGAACTGGACGACTACAGCTACGGGGCCGGCGTATTCGGCGGCCTGCACAACAACATCTACAAGAGCATCACCGAAGAACTGCGCCTGGCGAGCCACCTCGACGGTCCGATCAACTTCCAGGCCGGTTTCTTCTACCAGGATATCGAGCAGGAATTCGATGCCTACCAGTACGCATTCAACGCACCGATATTGCCGAACATCTTCGGCCCCGCGTACGCCCTGGTCGGGGGCGACCCCACCGCGACCATCATCGGTCCGGACCCGGCTACCGGAAACCAGTACGACTATAACAAGCACCACTTCCTGGACACGGAAGTCATCTCGGCATTCCTTGCCGTGTACTGGGACCTCAACGAGCGCACGGAAATCACTGCGGGCCTGCGCTACACCGAGGAGGACAAGGACGGCAGAATCGAGATTCCCTACCTCCATGCCGCGGCCCTGCTGTTCGGCTTCGGCGCCCCTCCGCTCATCGACGAGGGCCTGGAGTTCAAGGACGACAACCTGTCCCCGGAAGTCGCCGTCAACTACTACGTGAACGACGACGTCAGCGTCTATCTCGCCTACAAGCAGGGCTTCAAGTCCGGCGGCATCGACAACAGCGCCCTGCCCACGGCGGCGCTGCAGCCCACCAACCCGGCCTTCCCCCATTTCCTGATCTATGAATCGGAAGAAGCGGAGGGCTTCGAGGCCGGCCTGAAGGGACGCTTCCTGGACGGTGCCATGCGATTCAACGCAACCGCGTTCACCTACGAATACTCCGACCTGCAGGTGCAGCTATTCGACTCGACGATCATCCAGTTCAGCACCTTCAACGCCTCGGCGCTGGAAACCCAGGGCGTCGAATTCGACATGCTCTGGAACACGAACGTCGAAGGACTTTCCATCCGCAGTGCCTGGGCCTGGACGGATACCACCTACTCGGAAGACTTCATCAATGCGACCGGGGAAAACCTCAAGGGCGAAGACGGTTCCGGCAGCGCGGACTTCACGGGCTTCATCGGCGGGTCTTACGACCTGCCGGTGGGCGCCGGCTGGCGTCTCGACCTGTCGGCCGACTTCCGCTACACGGGCGAATACGCCTGGTCGGCGACCCTCGACCCGTTCATGCAGGACAGCTTCTGGCTCATTGATGCCGCCATCAGCCTGTACTCGGAAGACGGCCGGCACCAGTTCAACCTGATCGGGCGGAACATCACCGATGAGATCTACGTCATCAGCGGTGGCGCGATTCCGGGCCGCTGCCCCAACTTCATGAACGGTCCCGGCATCTGCAACAACACGGGCCCCAACAGCCTCGACCAGGCGGCCACCACGCCGCTCGGCCGGACGCTGAGCCTGCAGTACCGTTACACGATGTAAGGCGGTCATGCCGGGCGCGGCCAGCGCCCGGGGCTCCGCCTGCGCCCGGGGCCTCTACTGTTCGGGAGCACTTGTGATTGGACGTGCTCCCGCACCATCGTATTCACCACGCCTGTCTTCAGCCCTTTCCCAGGGTGAAGACAGGCGGAGTCTGCTTCGAGTCAATGCCGGTTTTCCGAATCAGGGCCCGCCCTTGATCAGGATGGTGTGCCCGGTCATCCAGCTCGATGCGTCCGAGGCGAGATAGACCACCGCCGGCGCTATGTCCTCCGGCGTACCCACGCGCCCAAGCGGAATCTGAAAGCGCTCGCCGAGTTCCGGAATCTCCTCTTCCTTGAGATTCAGGAATTCCAGGAACACTTCGGTAGGTATCGGCCCGGGTGAAACGCCGTTGACGCGAATTCCCAGGGGCGCCATTTCCGCAGCCAGGGTCTGGGTCAGGTTGTTGACCCCGCTCTTGGCGACGGCGTACGGGCCATTGAACGGCGCGGCGCCGCCGGCGGCGGCCGAGGAAATGTTGATGATGGTGCCGCCGCCCGTGTCCTTCATGATGTTCGCGGCGGCCTGGGCGCCGGTCCAGACGGCCTTCAGGTTCAGATTGAGCTGAAAGTCCCACTGCCGTTCGGGCATCTCGAGAAAAGTACGCGGCACCCGGTCGTCGGCGCCGCCGGCATTGCTCACCCAGCAGGTCAGCCTGCCCATGTCGGCCGCGGCCTTCTCCGCCAGCGCCTGCACCTGCTCGATTTCCATGACGTCCGTGGTGACGGCCAGGGCACGTCGGCCAAGCCCCCTGATCTTCTCGGCAACCGCCTCGACTTCGTGCGTGCGCCGGGCGGCCACCACCACGTCCGCCCCGGCATCGGCAAGCCCGAGCGCCAGCCCCTCGCCGATGCCGCGCCCACCGCCGGTGACCACGGCGACCTGTCCGTCGAGCCTGAATCGATCCAGTATGCTCATGCTGTCTTTCCTTGTAGCAGTTACGTTGTGTTTCCGTTCGCCCTGGATAACCGGTGTCAGCTACACCTCGCACCCGCAAAGGCGGTGATGAACAATTGGGGTCAGAGCAAAAATCGGCGGGACAGATTTGACACTGACCCCATTTATCCTGACCCCATTTATCAGTTTTTTCCATGCGAGTCGGGAACCCGGCGCGCCCGGACGAGGACGTGGAAGGAACAACGCCGAATTACGGGAAAGAGTTCGCATGCGGCGCTTCCCTTTCGGCGCGTTAAGCTCGTCCGAAA
>JAPPHD010000105.1:0-10085 GCA_028821125.1 Gammaproteobacteria bacterium | reverse complement strand
CCCCCCCCCCCCCCCCCCCCCCCCCCCCCCCCCCCCCCCCCCCCCCCCCGGCCGATGCCGCGGCTGTCAAGAGAACGCTACGGAGGCGGAGTCGGCCCCGTGACGTGGAAGCGCGTGGCTAAGGGACCGCGTAGCGGATGGTGAGCAGTGCCGAGAACCGAGCGGTGTCGCCGGTGCGGGACCATGCGCTGACCGGCTCGCTCCCGTCGAGGCGCAGGTTGGGCGGGTGGCTGCGCAGCAGGTCGCCAGCGTACCCGTCGGACTCGAATGCCTCGAAGCGCTTCCACCGGGCCTTGAGTCCGACCGTGACGTTTTCCGACAACTTGCGATCGATGCCCGCGACCAGGAGGTAGCCGAGCATGCTGTCGCGAAGCGTGCGGCGCCCCGCGCTGACCGTGCCGGCGAGATTGCGGCGGATCTCGTCCGCGTTCGGCTGGCCCAGCCCGGTCGCTATGTCGGCGGGATCGGCGCTCCTCGCCCAGAGCCACGAGAAGTCCTTGCGCGTGCGCGAGACGGCCACGCCGGCGCCCGCGTATGGCGTCCAGCGGGTTTCGTTCGGCCAGTCGCGGTAGACGACGACCTGCAGCTCGTCCGCTGCAACGGAGCCGAGGGTTTCTTCGCCGATGGAGAGTTCGTTGCCGATCTTGTCGAAGTCGGCGCCCGACGCGTCGGTGGACGACACGGTCTGGTCGAAGTCCGTCGCGTCCCGGGCGTAGACGGCGGCGAGCCGCCATCGCGGCGATAGCCGGAATCCGAGCTCCGCCTGGGCGGAGAAGCCTTCGCCCGGATCGAACGGTGCGCGCCATCCGTCCCCCGCGCCGCGGTCCGGCGTGGTGCAGCCGGGGACCGCGAGCGCCCGCGGGTTGATGTGCTCGTCGCAGATGCTGGCGCGGTCGTTGCTGCGGCTCTCCACGACGACGTCACGTGACGTGTTGGCGCCGATGCCGACCTCGACGTACCACTCTGCTGCCGCCTCGGTGGCGAGACAGGCCAGACCGGCGGCTGAAACCACCCTGGCGAGGCGTGAGAGACCGGGACGGTGGGCGCGGTCCCGGTCAAGCATGTCTCTGTTCGGCGGCGCGACGGGCTCGGGGAGTCTCGACGCGTGTCGGACGGTTTCCGCGTCCCAAGCCTTTCATTTCTGTGGTACGAATTGGGGTATGGATCGTGTAACTAACTGATTTATTTGATTTAATGGCGGAGAGGGAGGGATTCGAACCCTCGATGAGTGTCACCCCATACTCCCTTAGCAGGGGAGCGCCTTCAGCCGCTCGGCCACCTCTCCGGGGAAGCGGAGTATACCGGCTTCATGCTGAATTGGGGGATGGCGTTTGAGCTTCAATCCTGCTTGAGAATCTCGTACTTCTTCAGGTAACCACGAAACTGGTGGTACGTCAGCTTCAGCAGCTCCGCCGCCTTGCGCTGGTTGTGCCTGGCTGCTTCAAGTGCCGCGTGGATGGCCGCGATCTCGTAATCGCGTACTTCCCGCCGCAGATCGACAGGCACATCGTTGGACCATGAGTGTCGGGCGGGCCCTGCGGCGCCGTCACTACCGGCCCCGGTACCGGCTCCTGCTGCGCGAATCGGCTCATTGGCCCGCGCGGCCGGGTCGCTGTCCGCAGTTGCTGCTTTTCCGTCGATCGTTCGTGACGACGGCCGGTAAGGGGAGTCGAACGGATCGAACACGATCTCCTCCACCGGCTGGCCGGCCTCCGCACGGTAGACGCACCGCTCGACCACATTCTTCAACTCCCGCACATTGCCGGGCCACGGATACTCCTGCAATGCGCTGCCGGCCGACGGCGAGAAGCCGGCGAACATCTCCCGCCCCAGTTCCGCAGACATGTTGATCGCAAAGTGCTCCGCGAGCATCAGCACGTCCCCCGGCCGTTCCCGCAACGGCGGCAACGTGATCACATCGAACGCCAGCCGGTCGAGCAGGTCGTGCCGAAACTTCCCCGCGTCCGCAAGACGGGGCAGGTCCTCATTGGTCGCCGCCACCAGCCGCACGTCGCACTGCAGCGTCTTCTTGCCGCCGACGCGCTCGAACTCGCCGTACTCGATGACGCGCAGCAGCTTTTCCTGCACCAGGCCGGAGGTATTGGCCAGTTCGTCCAGAAAGAGTGTGCCGCCGTGCGCCCGTTCGAAGCGGCCCTGGTGGGTGCGCGAGGCCCCGGTAAAGGCGCCGGCTTCATGGCCGAAAAGCTCGCTCTCAAGCAGCGAATCGGCGATGGCCGCGCAGTTCATCTTGAGGTAGTGGCCTTCCCACCGGTTCGACAGGAAATGCAGGCGTTCGGCGATCAGTTCCTTGCCGGTGCCCCGCTCACCGACGATGAGTACCGGCTTTTCCAGGGGTGCGATCTGCGAGACGGCTTCCAGCACCCCTAGAAACGCGGGTGCCTCACCCAGAAGCCTTTCCGGTTCGTTTCGCATGTTGCGAATTTTGCCAACTATTGGCGAACTAAACCACTCATGGTTCTGCGCAAGTCAGGTCCGCTGCTGTCGAGGAGATGGGTCGGAGGCGCCAAGCGGCTGAAAAACAAAGAGTTAGCACCTGGGTGCCGAACTGGCACGATTCCTGTACCGCCATGGGAGACGAAAGAACGCCGTGCGTTGGCGTTCGACCGACTCAACCAAGGAGGCAGACCGAAAATGACCATCTTTTCGCGCATGACCGACATCATCAACTCCAACCTCAACGCCCTGCTCGACAAGGCGGAAGACCCGGAAAAGATGGTGCGGCTCATCATTCAGGAAATGGAAGAGGCCCTCGTGGAAGTGCGATCCACCTCCGCCCGGGCCATCGCCGACCGCAAGGAACTGCTGCGCCGCCAGGAGTGGCTCGCCGCGGAGGGTGACGAGTGGGAGCGCAAGGCCGAAGTGGCCGTGAGCAGGGGCCGCGACGACCTCGCGAAAGGCGCCCTGGGCGAGCGGAACAAGGCCCGCGAAGCGGCTGAGGCCCTTACCCGGGAACTCGAGATCGTCGACCAGACCCTTGAGAAGCTCAACGTCGACGTGAGCGCGCTGCAGGCCAAGATCAAGGACGCCAAGACCCGCCAGAACACGATCGTTCTGCGTGGCAAGGCGGCCAGGACCCGGCTCGGCGTTCGGCGGCAGCTCAGCGATCACAACGTGGACGATGCCATCCACCGCTTCGAGCTCTACGAGCGGAAGATGGATGACATCGAGGGCCAGATCGAAGCGTATGATATGGGCAAGAAGACGCTGGCCGACGAGATCGACGAGCTGGAGCAGGGCGATACCATCGAGGACGAACTGCGTGAACTCAAGGCCAGGATCGGCAGCGGGCAGGACGACGCGAAAAGCAGCTAGGAGACACCATGGACGGCATTGCAGTTGCCTTATTCGTTCCCACCGTCGTCTTCCTTGCTGTCGTCGCGCCCATCTGGATCTTCATGCACTACCGCAGCAAGCAGCAGGCCCAGGGCGCGCTGTCGGAGGAAGAGCGCCTGGAACTCGAGGCGCTCGCCGCCCAGGCCGGCCGGATGACGGAGCGTATTGAAACGCTCGAGGCGATACTGGATGCGGAGACGCCGGACTGGCGGGACCGCATGCGGGAAGGGCAGCGATGAGCGGCGGCGGCAGGGGTTCGGGGGGCAAGACCCCGCCGGATCTGCAGGCGGCCCTGGAGCACCTTGAGCGGGCGGTTCGGCGGTTTGCCGCCACGGCAAAGGGTGAATTGGCGGGCCGGGCAGCCGCCTTCATAGAGGAAGCCACCCTCAAGCTCGAACGCGAACTCCTCGGCGAGAGCGCTTCCGACACTACGCGTTCAGACTCCCAACAATCGGATTGGCGGCGTTCAGACTCGCAGCGATCCGACTCGCAGCATTCGGACTCGCGGCGCTCCGGGTCGCGGCGGTCGGAGCGCAGGTCGCGGCCGAAGCGCGCGAGGCATCGACGCCGCGGCAACCGGCAACAGCGGGAGGAGCACCCTGACCGGGGCTCCCCGCGCAAACTTTATCGGGATCCGGAGAACGCCAGGATTGTCGGCGTGTGCGCGGGCATTGCTGACTATCTCGGCGCGGAAGTGTGGGTGGCGCGGTGCGTTGCGCTCACAGGTCTCATTTTCATGCCGGGCATCGTCTTCCCCGCGTACTGGATTCTGTATTTCGTCCTGAGCCCGCGGCCGGACCGGGACCGCGATGGACGGGAACCGCCGTTCAGCCCGGAAGACCACGCTTCCCCCGCCCCGGAACTCGGCCCGAAACTCTCTCCCCGGCGCAGCCTGCGAAACCTGCGGGCAGGCCTGGCGCAAGCGGAACTGCGGCTGCGCCGGATCGAGTCCCATGTCACCTCGGGGCAATACGAACTGCAGAAGGAACTGAACAAGCTGACGGGGCAATCCCCCAATCCGGCCGGATAGCGGAGAGCGAGGTTGAATCCTCGATGATCGGGCTGTCGCGGTGTAGATAGACAGGGACAGACAGGTTCAGGAACGCACGGGTTCAGGAACGCACGGGTTCAGGAACGAACGGGTTCAGGAACGAACGGGTTCAGGAACGCACGGGTTCAGGAACGCACGGGTTCAGGAACGAAAAGATTCAGGAAAGACAGCATCAGGATCAGACAGGAACAGGAATAAAGACAATGGAAGGCGTATTCATCATGGTGGTGCTTATCGTGCTGATCTCCTGCAGTGCGGGAGTGGCCACCAGATACATCCGGTTTCGCCAACGGCAGCTTGGCGCGCAGGACGGCGACGATGTCCGCGAGGAACTCGACGAGGTGAAGCAGCGCGTCGAAGTTCTGGAAAAGATCGTGACCGACCGGAAGTTCCGCCTTTCGGACGAGATCGACAACCTCGAGCGCGGCTGAGCGCCTCATCGCGGCGTGCTCGGCGGAGGGGGAGGAAGCGGCGGAGGGAGCGGGGTCAATCCCTGGCCGCGGCCACGGCAGGGATCATCCGGTCGGGAAAATCGGTGAAAATTCCCGTTGCTCCCCAGGAGAACAGCCGTTCCGCGTCAACCGGCCTGTTCACGGTATGGACCAGCACCCTGAATCCACGCGAGCGCAACGCTTCAATGCGTTGCTGTGTTGCGGCGCGGATGCCGAGGTTTACCGACCAGGCGCGCAGCTCCGACGCCACCTCTGGTATTCCCGCATGCCATCGCTGAAACAGGGGTGCAAGCGGGACATCGCCCCGTGCGCGTTCCGCGAACCGCCTCAACTCGTCAAGGTTGAAAGCAGATACCAGTACGTCCCGCTGCCGGTTGCCGAATTCCCGTAGCATCGACGAAACGGGAGCCGCGGTTTTCGGGCCTTTCATTTCCACGTTGATGCCGACCTCCGGCGGCAGGGCATCGAAAACTTCCTCCATGAAGGGAATGGGCTGTCCGTCCCCGGCATCGAGCGCGCGCAATCGCTCGATGCAGAAGCTGTGAAGGTCCCCGCTCCCGGACGTGGTTCGGTCTACACGGTCGTCGTGGATCACGAGCAGCCGTCCATCGACGCAGCGCACATCCAGCTCCACACCGTGAACACCGAGAGCGGCGGCACGGGCAAAGCCGGCCAAGGTGTTCTCGGGGGCCAGGCCGGCAGCGCCACGGTGGCCGATGACCAGGCGCTCCGATTGAAAGCTCATCGGCGGAAATTCCACTGGCCGACCACCGGCCGTCTCGCGGAAAACCGCCTCCGGAAGGGCTTCCGGACAACTTTGGGGTGCCTTGCACAGGGCATGAACATTAGAATAGTGGCGATGAGTTACCAAGTGCTAGCCAGGCGGCTGCGTCCGAAGGATTTCAAGAGCCTGATCGGCCAGGATCACGTGGTCCGGGCGCTGTGCAACGGGCTCGATTCGGGGCGCGTTCACCATGCGTACCTGTTCACCGGTACCCGGGGCGTCGGCAAGACCACCATAGCGCGCATCCTCGCCAAGAGCCTGAACTGCGAAGCCGGCGTTTCCTCGACGCCCTGCGGTTCCTGCTCGATCTGCCGGGAGATCGAGGAAAACCGGTTCATCGACCTGATCGAGGTCGACGCCGCTTCCAGAACCCGGGTGGACGACACCCGGGAACTGCTCGACAACGCCCAGTACCTGCCGAGCCGCGGGCGCTTCAAGGTGTACCTCATCGACGAGGTGCACATGCTGTCCGCGTCGAGCTTCAACGCGTTCCTGAAGACCCTGGAGGAACCCCCCGAGCACGTGAAATTCCTGCTCGCCACTACAGATCCCAGGAAAGTGCCGGTTACCGTACTGTCGCGCTGCCTGCAGTTCCAGCTCAAGAACATCGGCCGCGACGAGATTGCCCGCTACATCGGTGAGGTGCTCGCCGCGGAGGGCGTCGAATTCGAGCCTGAAGCCCTGCGCGTCATCGCCAGGTCCGCCCAGGGCAGCATGCGCGATGCCCTGTCCATTGCAGACCAGGCCATTGCCTACAGCCAGGGCTCGCTTACCGCCTCCGATGTTGCCGCCATGGTTGGGGCGGCGGGCCGGGACGAAACGGGCGCGGTTCTCGAAGCGCTTGCCAGCGGCGATCCGCGGCGGGTGCTCGAGGTAAGCGCCGCGCTCGCGGAAAAGTCCGCCGACTTCGGCTCCGTACTCGCCGAACTGCTCGAGGCACTGCACGACATGGCCGTGGGCCAGGCACTCGGGGAGGCCGGAGAAAGCGGCTTGAGCGCAGAAGCGGTGCAGCTCTATTACCAGATTGCCCTGATCGGCTATCGAGACCTGCATATCGGCCCGGATCCCAAGACCGGGTTCGAGATGACCCTGCTGCGCATGCTGGCGTTCGCGCCGGATGCGGCGGCCGCCGCGCGGGTGCCGCCGGCGGCGGTGAAACGGCCGGAGTCGGCGGAAACCGGTTCAATGCACGCGGCGCCGGCAACGGCTACACGACCCGAGTCGTCGTCGGCGACTCCGAAAACGGAGATGCCCGTAACGCCCGCGCAACCTGAATCGTCGTCGGCGACTCCGGGCTCGGAATCGCCGGTAGCGGCCGCACAACCTGCACCTTCGTCGGCGGCTGTGGAGGCGGAAACGCCGGCAGCGGCCCCGCATCCTGAATCATCGTCGGAGAGCCGGGAACGGGAACGGCCGGCCCTGGCCCCCGGCATGCCCGCGTCGGCTTCCGCGGCAAACCCTGACCCGGAAACCGGCGGCAACGGCCTGTACCGGGAATGGTATGGGCTGGTGAACCGTCTTGGGCTGACGGGTGTGGAGCGGATGATTGCGGAGCGCTCGCTGCTCGTCGAGCGAGGCGGCGGCAGTTGCCGCCTGGTACTCGACAGGAAGCACGAATCGCTGCTCAATGGAGGGGACTCGGGGGTACTGGAACGAGCGCTCGCCGATCTTTTCGGCGAGCCGGTTCGGCTGGTCATCGATGTCGGCGATCCCGAGCACGAAACGCCGGCCGACCGCAAGGAGCGGCTCGAACGGGAGCGGGTCGCGGCGGCGCGGCGCCAACTCGAGGAAAACGCGACGGTGCAATCCCTGATCGACACATTCGACGGCCGGCTGGAGCACGTTCGCCCCCTCGGGGAAAGCGCCGGCACGGCACGCGGAGCGAACCGATGAGCATGAAAGGACTGGGCGACCTGTTCAAGCAGGCACAGCAGGTGCAGCAGAAGGTCGAGGCCATGCAGGCCGAGATCGCCTCACTGGAGGTAACCGGAGAGAGCGGAGCCGGCCTGGTGAAGGTGGTTCTGAACGGGGCGCACGAGGTCAAGCGGGTACACATCGACCCGGCGGTGTTCGATGAGGGCAGGGAAGTGCTCGAAGACCTGGTCGCCGCCGCGTTCAACGACGGCGCGCGCAAGGTGGAATCGGCGCGCAACGAAAAGATGTCGGGGCTTGCCGGCGGATTCGGGCTTCCCCTCGGCAAGCTGCCGTTCTGATCGTGCTGAGCCCACTGATCGACGGACTGATCGCGGCTTTTCAGGTGTTGCCGGGCGTCGGGCCCAAGAGCGCCCAGCGCATGGCCCTGGATATCCTGCAGCGGAACCGGGAAGGCGGCTCGAAATTGGCCGAGGCCCTGGCCGCGTCGGTGGAAAAGGTGTCCTGGTGCCGGGATTGCCGCACGCTTACCGAGGCCGGGCAGTGCCGCCTGTGCGCCGATGCAGACCGGGACGACTCGGTGTTGTGCGTGGTGGAGTCCCCGGCGGACATTCTGGCGATCGAACAGGCCGGCGGATTCCGCGGCCGGTATTTCGTGCTGAACGGCCGCCTGTCCCCCATCGACGGGGTCGGGCCGGAAGACCTCGCCCTCGACAGGCTCGCGGCCAGGGTTCGGGCGCTGGGTGTGCGCGAGGTGATACTGGCCACCAACCCCACGGTGGAGGGCGAGGCCACGGCCCACTACATTGCGGGCCTCCTGGAGAACGACGTCGCCGACATCAGCCGCATTGCCCATGGCGTTCCGATCGGCGGCGAACTGGAGTATGTGGATGGCGGAACCATCATGCATGCCCTGCAGGGGCGCCGCCGTCTCGGCTGAGGAACCAGGCGGCTGCGACTGGGTGGCCACGGGGGCTGACCTCGCGCGGGCGGCGGGCCGGTGGCGTGGCGTCATCGGCATGGACACCGAGTTTCAGCGCACCGATACCTTCTTTCCCATACCGGGCCTCTACCAGGTGGCGGCCGGGTCCGGCATCTGGCTCATCGACCCGCTTGCCGTGGACGACTGGTCCCCGTTCACCGGGATGTTGACAGACCCGGATACGGTCAAGGTCGTTCATGCCTGTTTCGAAGACCTGGAACTCTTCTACCGGCACCTGGATGTCCGGCCGGTCAACCTGTTCGATACCCAGCTTGCGGCGGCGTTCGTTTCCGAGGATTTCTCCACGAGCTATGCCGCCCTGGTGGAGGGGATGATCGGGGTGACCCTGCCCAAGCACCACACCCGGTCGAACTGGCTCAGGCGGCCGTTGTCCGGCGACCAGGTTCGCTACGCCCAGGAGGATGTGGCGTACCTGGTTGAACTGCACGGCGCGCTCGTCGACAGGCTCGAGGCCGCCGGGCGGCGGCACTGGTTCGACGAAGACATGCGGCGCAGGGGGCGTTACGCCCCGCGCGAACCGCCCTCCTATTTCACCGGGGTCAAGAAGGCGTGGAAGCTCGATGGACGGCAACTGGCCGTCTTGAAGTCGCTGTGCGACTGGCGTGAGCGGCGCGCCATGGCCGAGGACATACCGCGCAACCGGGTCGTGTGGGACGAGCACCTTCTGCAATTTGCGCAACAGCGTTCCCTCGACCGGATGGACATCCGGCGCAGGTTGCCGCCGCGGGTCGCCCGCCTTTACGGCGAGGGGCTGCTCCGCGCTTTCGAAGAGGGGCTCGAGGCAACCCCTGAGGCGACCTTGCCGAAGCCGCTCAGCCAGCGGCAGGGCGGCCTGCTGAAGAGGCTGCGTGACATCGGGCGCCGGCGCGCCCGGGAACTGGGTATTGCGCCGGAGCTGCTGGCGCGCCTGCGGGACATCGAGGCGTGCATCCGCCACTATCGCGCCACCGGCAGCCTGTCGGATACCTGGCAGGGCTGGCGCAAGGCCGTGGTGGGAACCGAGTTCATGGCCGAACTGGGAAGGCGCGCATGACGGAACCGTTCGCCTGGGTGGTTGCGCTGTGTGCGGGAGCGGCGGCGCTTTTCGGGGTGTTCATTCTGACACGCCCGCTGCACAGCGGTTTCCTGAAGTGCTGGCTGCGTTCCGTCGCGGCCGTTCTGCTGTTCCTGCCGGCTCCGGTTCCGGAGTTCGATACCTACTACGCGCCGGCGTTCATCGTGCTGGTTTTCGAAGCGGCCCTGCAGCGGAACGGCCAGCCGGCAGTGGCCGCAAGCCTGCTGTTGGCCGGTGTCCTTCTTGCCACGATGCTGGCGGGCGGATGCTCCTACTGGCAGCGCCGACGGCACGCGCGAAGGGGCGATTGAACGGCGGAACAGGGCCGAGCCCGGGATTCGCCGGCAGAAGGCGACCGGGGCCGAAAACGATTTTTCGGAAACCGTTGCCCGCGCACGGCAGGTCGGAAACGACGGCCGCAGGTCACGTTTCTCAAGCGGCTGCGGTCGCTTGTGGGGTGAGCCTTGTCCAACGAGGCATGAGCCTGAAGGGGGGGGGCGTAAATCCAACGACAC
>JAPPHD010000036.1 GCA_028821125.1 Gammaproteobacteria bacterium | reverse complement strand
CCACTAAGATAATCCACGCCCTTGAGGACGGGCAGGTCAAAACATGATGTCTAGGCGTTCCGGGAACGGTCCGGCGCAGCCGATGCTGCTGTATGGCGGCGCGGTATTCGTGATCTGGCGCTACCCGCTGGATGCCGAACGCCTCGACAGGCTGCGGGCAGCGCTGGGACGCCGTCAGCAACGGCGCACCGCGCGAATGGCGACAGATGACCGGCGGGATGCCGTCATGGCAACCGGACCGGGCCCGCTGCGCCGCGATGCCTGATTCCTTTACCTGAAATCCCGGGACTGGAACGGAAGTTCCTCGCCGGTGAACCGGGCAAGCAGGTGGGTTGCGTCTTCGATGCGCCCGGCGACCACATGGATGACCTTGTTTTCCCGTTCCACGACGCCTTTCACCTGTAGCAGGCGGCCTTGTAGCAGCGCCGCGCGGAAACGCTCGAGCACCGTGGCCCACACGATGAGGTTGACGTTGCCGGTCTCGTCCTCGAGCGTCACGAACAGGACTCCGGTGGTCGTGCCGGGGCGCTGCCGGCCGGTCACCAGCCCGGCCACCTCCACGAACTGCCCGTGCCGGTAGCCTTCGAGATCCCTGGCGGTGCGGAACTTGCGCAGTTGCGGGCGCAGCAGTTGCAGGGGGTGGGCGCGCAGGGTCAAGCCCAGGTAGCGGTAATCGTGCAGGACGTTTTCGGCCTCTCCGGGGCCGGGGAGGGCAATTTCGGTGTGGGCGGGGTTCTCTCGCGCTCCGCCATTCGTATAGCCTGCCCGCTGTTCCGCCGCTTCCTGTAACGGCAGGGGACGGTCGATGGCCGCCGCGTCCCAGTGTGCCTGGTAGCGGTGCCCGGAGAGCGTCTCGAGCGCACCGGCGCGGGCCAGGAACTTCAAGCTCTGCCGGTTCAGGCCGGCGCGGCGGCAGAGGTCTTCGGAGTCGCGGAAGGGCTGTTGGTCGGCGATGGCCAGGCCGGTTTCCTCCTTCAGCCCTTTCACCAGCCGCAGGCCCAGGCGCAGGGCCGGCTGCCCATCCGGGCTGGCGGGTGGCTCGAGGCGGTGGTCCCAATGGCTGTGCTGAACGTCGGCCGGGCGCACGTCCAGGCCGTGCCGGCGCGCATCCTGGATGAGCTGCGACGGCGAGTAGAAGCCCATGGGCTGGCTGTTCAGTATGCCGCAGTAGAAGGCTGCCGGTTCGTGGCATTTGAGCCAGGCGGATACGTAGACGAGCAGGGCGAAGCTGGCCGCGTGGGACTCGGGGAAGCCGTATTCGCCGAACCCCAGAATCTGCTTGAACACCCGCTGCGCGAAATCCAGGCTGTGGCCGCGCTCCGTCATGCCGTCGATGAGCTTCTTCTCGAAGGCCTCGAGTTGCCCCCGGCGGCGCCAGGCGGCCATGGCCCGGCGCAGCCGGTCGGCCTCGCCGGCGCTGAAGCCGGCCGCCACCATGGCCAGTTCGATCACCTGTTCCTGGAAGATGGGCACACCGAGGGTGCGCTCCAGAACACGGCGCACCGCATCGCTGGGGTAGGTGACGGGCTCCAGGCCCTGCCGGCGGCGCAGGTACGGGTGCACCATGTCGCCCTGGATGGGCCCGGGCCGCACGATCGCGACCTCGATGACCAGGTCATAGAAATTCTGCGGCTTCAGGCGCGGCAGCATGGACATCTGCGCGCGGGATTCCACCTGGAAGACCCCGACGCTGTCGCCGTCCTGCAGCATGCGGTAGGTTTCCGGGTCTTCGGGCGGGATGTTCGCCACGGCCAGCGGGAAACCCCGGCCGGCCCGGTAGCCGTTCACGGTGGTCAATGCTTTGCGGATGGCCGTCAGCATGCCGAGGCCCAGCACGTCCACCTTCATCAGCCCCAGCGCCGCCAGGTCGTCCTTGTCCCACTGGATGACGGTGCGCTCCGCCATGGCCGCGTTCTCCACCGGCACCAGTTGCGCCAGCGGCTCCCGGGAGATGACGAAACCGCCGACGTGCTGCGAGAGATGGCGGGGGAAACCCAGAATGGCGGGAACCAGGGCCAGGAACTGCCGCACCAGGCGGCTGTCGGGGTCGAGCCCGGCCTGGCTGAACTGTTCGCGGAGCTTGTCGTGATCGTCCCACCAGGCGAAGGACTTGGCCAGGAGGTCGAGCAGGTCCGCATCCATGCCGAGCGCCTTGCCCACGTCGCGGATGGCGCTGCGCAGCCGGTAGGTGATGAGCGTCGCGGCCAGCGCCGCACGGTCGCGCCCGTAGCGCTTGTAGATGTACTGGATGACCTCCTCGCGCCGCTCGTGCTCGAAATCAACGTCGATGTCCGGCGGTTCGTTGCGCTCCCTGGAGACGAAGCGCTCGAACAGCAGGTGCATGCGGGCCGGGTCGACCTCGGTGATGTGCAGGCAGAAACAGACCGCCGAGTTGGCCGCCGACCCGCGCCCCTGGCAGAGGATGTCCTGGCTGCGGGCGAACTGGACGATGTCCTGCACCGTGAGGAAATAGTGCTCGTAGTTGAGGGCCCGGATGAGTTCGAGTTCCCGGCGGACAAGACGCAGAACATCGTCGGGAACGCCCTCCGGCCAGCGTTCGCGCGCACCGGCCAGGGTGAGCTGTTCCAGGTATTCGAACGGCGTCAGGTGCGGGGGAACCAGTTCCTCGGGGTACCGGTAGCGCAACTCGTCCATGGAAAAACGGCAGAGCCCCGCAATGTGGGCCGCCTCGTCGAGGAGTTCGCCCGGGTAGAGTTCCCCGAGCGCCGGGACGGGCCGCAGGGTGCGCTCGGCGTTGCAGAACGCGGCGCCGCCCAGCTCGGCCACCGGGGTCTTCAGGCGGATGGCGGTCATCACGTCCTGCAGCGGCTGCCGCACCGGGTCGTGGGTGTGCACGTCGTTGCAGGCCACGAGGGGCAGGCCGAGCCGCATGGAAAGCGTGAGCGCGTGGGCGGTCTTGTCCAGGTCGCTGCTTTCCCGGAAAAGCTCCAGGGCGATCCAGAGCCCGCAGCGCCCGTCGATTTTGCCGGCGAGGGCATCGAGACGTCCCGGGGCTACGGGCGAGCCGGCGGCCGGGCGGGCGAACAGGGCCTTGATGCGCCCGCCGTCGGCAACAAGGGTTTCGATGGTTGTTCGAGAAGCGCTCCAGGGTATCCAGAGCGCCAGGCAGGCCTTGAGGCCGTAGCGGAAATCTTCGAGTTCGGCCCGGTATTCGCCCTTGGGGGAACGCCGCCGCAGCCTGGTGATGAGCCCGGCAAGCTGGCCGTAGGCGCAACGGTCGGGCGCCAGCAGGACGAGTTTGCCGCAAGTATCGTCGAGTTCGAACTCGGCGCCGACGATGAGCTTGATGCCGTGCTCTCTCGCAGCCAGGTGCGCCTTGGCCAGGCCGGCGAACGAGCACTCGTCGGTGATGGCGATGGCCGTATAGCCGAGTCGCGCGGCCCGCTCGACCAGCTCTTCCGGATGCGAAGCGCCGCGCAGGAAGCTGTAGTTGCTCAGGCAGTGGAGTTCCGCGAAGGGCCGCGGCGCCTGCCCGGCCCCTGCGCTTTGCCCGGTGCATCCCGGCTGCGGACCCTCAGCCGAAATAGCCATGCAGAAACCAGTTCCCGTCCGGCTGCACGAATGCCCAGCCCCGCGCGCCGTTCCCGCAGCGGATTACGTAGTAGTCGCGAGAGCCCTCAGCCGGGGAGCGCGAGGGGGCACCCCCCGCAGAAAAAGGTTCAGCCGCTTCCCACCATCCCGTTTGCAGGCGCTCTGGACCGCTCAATATCTCGAATGACTGCCGGTCGATGCGCCGAGGCGGGTCGAAGAACCACAAGGGACGGTTGATGCCGGCAGGGCTGTCCGGCGAATCGCCGGTTTCGCCTGTCCGGCTCTTTGCATGCGAGGGGTGCTCTTTGCATGCGAGGGGTATCCCCTCGCGCTCCCCGGCTGAGGGCTCCGCGCTTCCCGGCTGAGTCTTTTTGTGCGAGGGGTGCCCCCTCGCGCTCCCCGGCTGAGTCTTTTTGTGCGAGGGGTGCCCCCTCGCGCTCCCCGGCTGAAGGCTCCTCCACGCCCATTCCGGAACATGTTGCCCAGTGGCGGTAATGCCGGAGCAGCCCGCTTCGCCCAGGTGAGCGGTGAACCGGTCGATCAATTCGGTGGGTGCGGTTTGTTTTTGCTGCGAGGGGGGGTCCACTACGCTTTTCTGCTGAAGGGGCAATTCAAAGAGTTCCCGGCTGCGGGTTGTCCAGGGCGCAAGGGATTTTGCCTTCAGGCCGATCTCGAGCACGTTTTCCGGCAATTCGGTCTTATTCAGCGCAAGCCGGACAACCTCCATGAATGCGGCCTTGCGCTGCCGGGCTGCCGCGAAGCGCACCGGCATGGAGACCCCGGCCGCCGCTTCGTGCGGGGCGAAGCGCCACAGGAGGCGGGCGGCCCCGAGTTGACGGCCGATGAGCCAGTGTTCGAGTTCGGTCAACAGGCGCTGCATCGGGAAGAGCAGGGCGCTCTTGTCGGTGATCGGGTCGAGCAGGTTCAGGCTGCTCGCGAACACGGGCTCCGGCTCGATGCAGCGCCGCGGGTCGGGCGCCGCGCCGGCCAGGCGTTGCAGGTAGTTGGTAAGGCCGGCGCCGAAACGCTGCCCGAGTTCCGCCTGCGGCAACTGCAGGAGCGGCCCGAGGGTACTGATGCCCATGTTCGCAAGGCTTTCCACCTCGGCTTCGGCAAGCCCGGTGTGAAAGAGCGGCACATCGGGCAGGCGGGATACGCCGGCGCGCGCCAGGGCCAGGGCGGCGGAGGGCGTTTCCGCCGCGCGGAGCACCGACGCATGGCCGAGATCGCGGCAGAGGGCCTCCACCCGGGATTGCCAGGCGTCCATGGGCCCGAAGAGCCTGAGGCTGCCGCTTGCCTCGAGCAGCAGGGCGGATGCGGTCTGTCCGTCTCCCGGCGGTTCGAGACTCACCCGGGAGGTGAAGCGGTAACACATCCCGGCCAGGAGCTGCAGGCGTTTGAGTTCCCTGCCCGGGTTGCGCCGGTAATGAACGAGACCCGGACAGATACCGTGCGCCGTTGCCAGAGTGCCCTGCAGGCCGATGCCGGCCTGCAGGGCGGCCCGGTTGCCGAGCAGTACCCGGTTGGCGTCGATGAGCACCGCCGGCGCCTGGGCGTGCTGGCCGGCCTGGCTCACTTCCAGGGCGAACATCGGCAGGTGCACGGCCAGCCAGAGCATTAATGGGAGGGCTTGCTGCTAGAGGTGTGCCTTGCATGGGAGAGATATCTCTCGTGCTCTTCTGCGGGGGCTCCGTAAGCGAGGGGTGCTCTTTGTATGCGAGGGGTGGCCCCTCGCGTTCCCCGGCTGAGGGCTCCCTCGCGCTCCCCGGCTGAGTCTTTATATGCGAGGGGTACCCCCTCGCGCTCCCCGGCTGAAGGCTCCTCACCATGTGTGGACGGGGTGTATGGGGGTGTGGCGGCGCCGTCTTGAGGGGTTGCCTCTTCAGGGTGTTTTTCCGGTCGGCCATGACGCCATAAAAGAATATATTTTTCAATATCTTCAGATAAAATTTGAGAATCTACCTGAATATTCAAGCCGGATACGGGCCAGCCACCACGCCGTTTCACGATGGAGACGCCGAGTGCGTTGCGCGGGCCCGGCTCGAGTTTCAGCCTGAGTTCGGCCATGGAAGCGCAGGCCGCGGCCGCTTCCGGGCGGAACAGGCAGCCGAGGGTTCTGCCCTGCTTGGCCGCAAGCTGCAGGCGCCGCGTGGCCGTGAGCGTCAGGCGGCGCTCGTCCAGCCAGCCGAGTACCGCGCTGCAGGTGCCCGACTTGCTGGCCTGTTCCATGGCCCAGAGCGCTTCCTCATGTTGCCTGGGGTGCACGAGCAGAATACGGCTGATGTCGATATCGAGCGCCGCCAGCGCCGGGGCATAGGGAATGAAGGGCGGGTTGACCCAGGCAATCCAGCGCGCTACGCGGCTCAAGGCCCGCAGCACCGGCGCCAGGAGCTTGAGTTCGCCGATGCCCGCGGTGCCCAGCATGAGCTCGATGAGCCCGGCCCGCGGCCAGCCGTTGCCCGGCAGATGGGCATCGAGGGCTTCGAACCCGCTCGAAGTCGCGGCAACGGCCCCGGCGGGGGAACCGATCTCCTCGGCCCGCCAGAGATCAGGGTGCCGAAGCAGGTCTCCTATGGCCATATCGATACTGTGTTTTCATACAGGGACCGGCCAGATTACCTGGATGTTCATACAGTATCAATACCCGGCTACGCCGCTACGGGGCAACCGGTTTCCAGTGGGCATTTGGAGTAAGTTGCCTGCTTTTCACGGCGGGCGGGCACGAGTGAGGCGTTGTTCGTGGGCTTCGTGACGCGCTACGGCTTTCGGAATCCGCTTGTTAAACCGTCGATGTGCTCGTTCAGATCAGAAGGTATGTGATTCCACAATGGATCCAGCACGAATCGAATTCCTTCGCGACGGGCCAGTTTCGCCGCCGGAACGAAGTCTGCATCGCCAGAAACGAGAACGATGGTGTCTACATGCTTTTTCAACGTGAGTGTTGCGATGTCCAGGCCAATCCGCATGTCGACTCCCTTTTGTCTGATTGCCGGTGAGAAGTCATCGTCGGCAAGGTCCGCCAGGGCGAGACTACCGTTCAATAAACGCTTCTGAGCTCCGGAATTCAGATTCCACGACCGGCCAGGTTCCCTTCGGATTTCACCGAGGCGTACGGCGACACTCCTTGAACTGCGCAACCGTTCGAACAATTGCTCCCGGAACTGGGCCTGGACCGTTCTGGCGTAGTCGATGGCCGCGCCACTGACGGGTCTGTGCTGTTTGTTGGTGTATGGAGGAGCGTCGTAATAGAAAGTGCGGTACAACAATTGAACAGGGTTCGGCGCCTGATCAATCTCATTCAGTTTTTCGAGGTGGCTCTTGACCAATTGCCATATCGATCTGGCAACTGCGCCGGGATCGGTGGAATCGACATCGGGCCTTACGGTGGGTAGCCGTTTCAGAAAATAGCCACCGTCGATCAGAATGGCGGACTTGGTCATGACACGCCTCGTAGAATCCTGACTTACGAGCGAGAAAAACCCCCGGGATTGGCCTAGCTCAAGATCGCCAACCCTGGGTTCAGGGTGGGAGCCAGACGTACTGCCGGGGGCCGAATAGCGGCACTCTAGTGGGTCGCCAGATTGGTGTCAACCCTGTGCAGGTGCAGGTACAGGAGTTGGCCGGACCTGTTCATGAACAGCCCCCAAGGCGATTCCAGGATTCCACGTGGGTAGTATCGTTGCTGGTTCGACCCGAACGCCACGCAACGGTCCGTTACGGCGCGTGGGCGCGGCCGATGGAGTAATAGGCAAAGCCGAGTTCGTCGAGATAGCGGGGATCGTAGAGGTTGCGGCCGTCGAAGATGACGGGTTCCTTCAGGGCCTCGCGTAGCGCGTGGAAATCGGGACTGCGGAACTCGTTCCACTCGGTGACGATGATAAGCCCGTCGGCGCCGCGAAGGGTGTCGTCCCGCCGCGTGCAGACTTCGATGGCATCGCCGTAGAGGCGCGCCGCCTCGGCGCCGGCAACCGGGTCGTAGGCGCTGACCCTGGCGCCGACGGCCAGCAGCCTGTCTATGACGGTGCGGCTCGGCGCTTCGCGCATGTCGTCCGTGTTCGGCTTGAACGCCAGGCCCCAGAGCGCGAATTTACGGCCGGCGAGGTCGCCCCCGTAATGGGCGAGCATCTTCTCCACCAATATGCCTTTCTGCCGCTCGTTGACCGCTTCGACGCCGTTCGCGATGCGGGTTTCGAAACCGGCGGACGCGCCGGTACGGATCAGGGCCTTCACGTCCTTGGGAATGCAGGAGCCGCCGTAGCCCGTGCCTGCATAGATGAAGTGGTAGCCGATACGGGGGTCCGTGCCGATGCCGCGGCGCACGGCCTCGATGTCGGCGCCCAGTTCCTCCGCCAGGCCCGCCAGCTCGTTCATCAGGCTGATACGTGTGGCAAGCATGACGTTGGCGGCGTACTTGGTGAGTTCGGCGGAGCGTACGTCCATGTGCACCACCTTGTCGTGGTTGCGGTTAAACGGCGCATACAGGCGCTCCAGGAGCCGGCGGGTCGCGGCTTTCTCGCAGCCGATGATGATGCGGTCCGGTTTCATGAAATCGCTGACGGCGGCGCCTTCCTTCAGGAACTCGGGGTTGGAGACGACATCGAAGCCGATGTCCGCCCCGCGGTCCGAGAGCATCCGGCCCACCGCCTCGCGCACCCGGTCGGCCGTGCCTACCGGCACCGTCGACTTGTTGACGACGATCTTGGGCTCGCAAAGGTACCGTCCGATGTCCTTCGCCACGGCCAGCACGTAACGCAGGTCCGCGGAACCGTCCTCGTCGGCCGGAGTGCCTACCGCGATGAACAGGATTTCGCCGTGGGCGACACCAAGCTGCGAGTCCGTGGTGAAGCGAAGCCGTCCGCCGGCGGTGTTGTTGGCCACCATCCGTTCCAGCCCCGGTTCGAACATCGGCACCCGTCCGGCCTCAAGGGTCGCCACCCGTTCCGCGTCGATGTCTACGCAGAGGACGGAATTGCCCATCTCGGCGAAGCAGGCGCCGGTGACCAGGCCGACGTATCCGGTTCCGAATATCGTGATGTTCAAGGCTCAACCCTCCTTGCCGGGCGGCTTTCCCCGTAACGACTCGACGGGGCATCAATTGTGACGACATTGGAACATGAACTTTACAGCGGCGTTTCGGAACGAAAAGCTCCGCTGAAGATAGCTGTTCCACGGTGGCTCGCTCGGCGCTTCCCGGCAATCCCGGCGTCAAATCACGAATTCGATCGGATACGAGGGGTTCGGGTTAAACTGCGCCGCTGATCGAATCGGCCGACAGGGCATGAAATACGACTACGACCTATATGTAATCGGCGCCGGTTCCGGCGGTGTGCGCGCAGCCCGAATGTCGGCGGGCCACGGCGCGAAGGTAGCCGTCGCCGAGTCGACCTGGCTCGGCGGCACCTGCGTCAACGTCGGCTGTGTGCCGAAAAAGCTGTTCGTTTACGGGTCCCACTTCGCCGAAGACTTCGAGGACGCAGCATCCTACGGCTGGTCGGTGGGGGTGAAAGGGTTCGACTGGGCTACCCTGCGCGACAACAAGACGGCCGAGATCAAGCGGCTGAACGGCATCTACGGCAACCTGCTGCACGGTGCGGGGGTCGAGATTCACGAAGGCCGTGCGCTTCTGGCCGATGCCCACACCATCGAGATGAACGGCTCGGTCTTCACTGCGGAGACGATTCTCGTCGCCACGGGGAGCTGGCCCACCGTACCCGAATTTCCCGGCTCGGAGCACGTCATCACTTCCAATGAGGCATTCTACCTGCCGAGCTTTCCCGAACGCGCCGTCATCGTCGGCGGCGGCTACATCGCCGTGGAATTCGCGGGCATATTCGCCGGGCTGGGTGCGCGGACCCAGTTGCTCTATCGCGGCCCGCTGTTCCTGCGCGGATTCGACGACGGCATCCGTCGGTTCGTCGCCGACGAACTGGCGCACAAAGAGGTGAACCTCCGCTTCGACACGACGGTGACCGCCGTCGACAGGACAGGCGCCGGGTACGCGCTGACACTCAACGACGGAACCGTCCTCCACGCGGACCTCGTCATGTACGCAACCGGGCGCCATCCGAACACGCGCAACCTCGGGCTCGCCGAAGCGGGCGTGCAACTGACCGAATCCGGCGCCGTGGCCGTGGACGAGCGCTACCGGACCTCGGCGGAAAACATCTATGCCATCGGCGATGTCATCGACCGGCTGCAGCTCACGCCGGTGGCGATTGCGGAGGGCATGTGCATCGCCAACAACCTGTTCACCTCCCGGCCGAAGCGGACGCTGAGCTACAGCGACGTGCCCACCGCCGTGTTCTGCCAGCCCAACATCGGAACCGTCGGCCTGACCGAACAGGCCGCACGGACGCGATTCGAAGACATCGATATCTTTGAATCGACGTTCCGGCCCATGAAGCACACGGTTTCCGGGCGGGCCGAAAGAACCCTCATGAAGCTCGTGGTCGATCCCGCCGATGACCGGGTGCTGGGGGTACACATGGTGGGCGCGGACGCCGGGGAGATCATCCAGGGCATGGCGGTCGCGCTCAAGGCGGGCGCGACCAAGGCCCATTTCGACGCCACGGTAGGCATTCACCCGACTGCGGCGGAAGAGTTCGTCACAATGCGGGAGGTACGGCAATGACCCTATGGGACAGGCCATCGATTTCCGGCGCGCCGGGACGAGGACGCGCAAGAAACAATGCCGAGACTCGGGAAAGAGTTCGTATGCGGCGCTTCCCTTTCGGCGCGTTAAGCTCGTCCGAGAACATTGAATGTAACAGGATGATGTGGCCGTGCG
>JAPPHD010000133.1 GCA_028821125.1 Gammaproteobacteria bacterium | reverse complement strand
ATGATCGTGCCAGAGGCACCCCGAGGCGTGTTCGCGTTACTCCTCCGCCACCAAATCCAACGGTGTTTCCGGCGCTTCATGGCCACCCATTTTGACAAAGAGGCCACGTCCCGGCGATAACCCGTGATCGGAATCTGGGTCGACCGAAGCACTGCCGCATACCGGCACGACCGAACGGTTACCACGCACCACGGCGACACGCACCACTGGTCCGCACGTCTGACGGTGTCGTTTTGTTGGCCAGCGGATATGACGGTAGGGAAAATACGATTGGAAACAACAGGTTATGGAAAACAGGTTCGCTGTCATGGATAAGCGTCTCTGGGCGTTGCAGAGCGCGCCACTTGTTCCATGGAAGCGAAAGTATCCATATAACCTATTGATAATAATGTAAAAATAGACCTATTTGCGTTGTCAGTTCAAACATCCGTTCACCTTCCATGTGAAGCCGGAAGACTGCGCAACTGCGTGGGCCTCCATGGAACTACTTGGCGCGACACTCTCTACATCAGCTTGCATAAAGCATGCTTGGCGCGCACGCGATCAGTCGGACCTGTGGAGCGTATTGAACAGGCTCTGTCGGTTTTCGCGATAGGGATCGAAGCCCGAACGGGCCGAGACCCAGCTTGCCGGGGCTCGGTGCACGGCACGAGAGCCCGGCCCCTAAGGGGATCGCCCAAATCCCGAAGGATTGATGGTGACCGCGAGCGTCGACTAACGCCTGAGAGCGAAGAGTGCGCAACCCGGGAGAACCCACTCCCAAGCATCCAGTACGGATAGCGGCGGCCTGTTCCGACCGGGAGCACCCGCGCAGATGGGTGTGCAACCGAATGCGATGTGATGCCCAATCGGGAGTGCTTACACATGGTACGGTTTACGGACCATTTCCAGTCATGGCGCAGTCCTGGTGAGGTGCAACGGCTCGGGGTCGAGCGAACGGATTCCCGGCGTGGGCAATCCCCGTCGCGATGTCGTCGTCCGGTTCAATGCGACTTGCGGGCGATCCGGACGCCCGCAATGCCCTCGGTGACGTCCCGCCGGCTGGTCGATGCGACACCTGATGCGCCAGGACTGAGGCCGCACACCGGACCGGTGACGCCGGCGCGACGGCGGATCGGACAGCATATCCCTAACCTGGGTCCGGCATGCGGTAGCCGACGCCACGAACGTTGAAGATCCAGGTGGGGGACTCGGCGTCCTCGCCGAGCTTCTCGCGGAGGCTTTTGACGAACACGCGCACCCGATTCCGGCTGGCGTTCTCCTCTTGCTTGCCCCAAACCCGGCGGACCAGGGTTTTGTAGGTCACCACGCGCCCGGCCTCGAGGGAGAGGGTGCGCAGGAGCTCGAACTCGGTCGCGGTGACGTTTACCGCGCTGCCCGCCGCCGTTACGCGGCGGGACCGGTAGTCAATCGCGAGTTCGCCCAACACGAACGGTGCGGGGCGTTCGCGTCTTCTGAGCGCGACACGCACCCGCGCGGCGAGTTCCGTCGGCGAGAAGGGCTTGACGATGTAGTCCGTGGCGCCGACGTCGAGCGCTCTCTCGACAGTCTGGTCGCCGCCGTAGCCGAAGATGAGGATCACCGGCAGGTCGGTGAGTTCGGGAATCTGCTGCATCAGCTCGATGCCGTCGGCGCCGGGCAGCACGACGTCGAGCACGGCGAGCGCCGGCTGTTCTTTGCGGAGAATGCGCGCGATCTGGGTGTGGTCGCCCGTCACCACGGGCTCGTAGCCCTCGTCGGAGAGCGCGTTGCGTAGCAGGCGCTGCATCAGTGGGTCGTCTTCGACCACGAGTATGCGAGTGGGCGCGCCGTCTTCGCGGAGTTCCCGCAACCGACCGGCGGAAATGCCGGACACCTCGCCGTTGACATCGTCGGTCACCGGCATCGTGATGACCACGGCCGTCCCATGGCCGGGGCCAGCGCTCTCGGCGCGGATGCGCCCGCCGTGCGCCTCCACGAGCCCCTTGCAGATCGCCAGGCCCAGTCCGTGCAGGGGCGTACCGCCCGCACTTGCACTGGCTGGCGGGGCGGCGGGCTTGCGGAATAGGTGCGCCAGCCGATCCGGCGGCAAGGCCTGGCCCTCGTCGGCGACGGAGACCGCGACATGGGCGTCCTCGCGCGCCGCCCAGACCCGGATGGTGGACGAGTCCGGCGCATGTTGGGCAGCGTTGGCGAGCAGGTTGTTCAGCACCTGCACGATGCGCCGGCGGTCCGCCATCACCGGGGGCAGGTCCGACGGCAGGTCGATGACTACGGCGTGCCGCGCGCCGCCGCCCTGGAACGTGCTCCGCGCGAACTCGATCAGGTTCGCCACCGCCGAGGGCTCGGGCGCGACCGAAAGCGTGCCCGCCTCAATGTGTCCGATGTCCAGGAGGTCGCCGATGAGGCAACGCATGTGGTCGGCCTGCTCGACGATCAGGCGGTGATACTCGCGCATCTCGGCCGGGTCGAGCGGGAGCGCTGCCTCCAGCAGAGTCAGCGCCGAGCCCTTGATGGCGGCGAGCGGCCCGCGCAGTTCGCGGTTCACCAGTTCCAGGAACTCGGTGCGCAGCCGCTCGACCTCTGCGAGCGGCCCGAGATCCTGAACGGTCGCCAACACCGAGGCGACGGCTCCGCCTTCGTCGGGTACCGGCGCGGCGTCGATCAGCGTTCGGACGCTGCGCCCGTCCGGCACCGAGAGCACCATCTCCTCCGCCTGCGGCCGCTCGCCGCTGCCCGGTTGCTGCGCAAGAGGGAACTCGCTCAAGGAAATCTCGCTGCCGTCCGCACGCCGGACGGTCAGCACTTCCAGGATCTGCTCCGGCGGAGCGTCGGGCGTGCGCAGGCTCTCCGCAATGCGGCGCATTTCGCGGTTGAACGACACTGCCCGGCCGCTCTTCGCGTCGAACACCACGACCCTGACCGGCGAGATGTCAACGAGAGCCTTGAGGTTTGCACGGGCTCGCCGTTCGCTTTGGTGGGCGCGGGCCTCGGCGATTGCCGAGGCGGCCTGGGCGGCGAACAGAGATAGGACTTCCTCGTCTTGCTCGGTGAACGCCTTGCTGTCGGCCTTCTCCGCGAGGGAGAAGCTGCCCACCTCCAGGCCCCGGTGGCGCATGGGCATGCCCTGGAAGGTGCGTGAGATCGTCCAGCGCGAATCGATGCCGAGGTCGCGGACGTAGGCCGGGAAGTCGGCGGAGCGCACCGGGCTGGCCAAGCCGCGCAGGTGCTCAAACAGGCGGGCGTTGCCCGGCCAGTCGAGCTGCTCCTGTTCCTCATCCGGAGTAAGGCCCGAGAACACGGGATCCTGTGGCACGCCGTCCTCGTCGAGGGTGACGATTATCCCCTTGCGGGCGCCGGTGAGGGCGCGGGCACTCGCCACCGCCTCGCCGAGCACGGCGTCGAGGTCGAGGCCGGCGTTGATGCGCCGGATGGCCGCCATGAGGGCCGCGAAGCGTTCGCTCGGCGCCCGGTTTCCCCCCGTTGCCTTGTCGAATTCAGTCAACGCTTTGTGCTCTTTGCCGAGCCGAACGAAGCGTTCCTCCCTAGCATTGAAATAGGGCGCCGCGCCACCCGCAGCGTGCGAATGGGCAAACTCCTCTGCATCTTAATCAAAACAACACCGAATGACAGACAATCTCACGCACATTTGTTTCATAAATCGCTATCGTGTGCAACCGGCCGGTGGGAGTCAAATAGATCGAAGCCAATTGCTTCGGAAACCTCGTGTGTATCGGGTCGGGAACCGGTGGCGTTTCCAACGTGTGACATCGCCACCGCTCGCTGCATGCCAGCAGTTCTCATTTGAGCGACTGACTGAATTGGTTCTCGGGGTTCTTCGGGGTTGGCGGAATCCGCATCTGGTGTGGCCCTGTGGGCGCCAGGAGGGCTGCGCGGCGGGGCCACCGGCGGCGAAAGGGACGGCGCGGGCGTTCCAGGGTGGGACACGAGGTATTCGGCGAGATTGCACCGATGCTCGAACAGTCGGCGGCGGGTGCCGGGGCGCCGGCACGCCCGCTGCCAGAGGGTTTTGGCGAGTTCGCGGGCGGTGTGCAGGGCGAAGACGAGCCGGGCGAGGACGACGAGCACGGTGGCCAGGGTGTGCTTGCCGTGGCTGAAGCTCTGTTCGAGGTGGAAGCCGTGCGGCTTGAGGACGTTCAACGTATCGTTCTCGATCCTCCAGCGGGCGCGGGTACAGTCGGCGAGTACGGCGACATTGCCGTGGTCGACGTCGAGGCTGGTGACAAACGCGCCGCGGTAGGTGACGGTGCTGTCGGGATTGGGGCTGACGATCAAGAGCCGGTTGACGCGCCGGGCGTCGTCGCCCTCCCGGTTGGACAGATCGACCGTCCGGCGGCAGCGGTGGACGGGTCGGCGGCAGCCGATGCCATTGATGGCGCGATGGGTGGTTGGCCGGATGCCGTCGAGGTACTCGTAGCGGGTCTTGGGGCTGGCGGCCTTGCTGGTGAGCAGGAAGCCGCCGCCGGCTTTGAGCATGCCCTGGCAGGCGGGGTACCAGGCGTGCAGGTCGTCGCCGAGGCAGACCGGTCGCAGTGCGGCGCAGCGGTCACCGTGGCGGTGCAGCCGGCACGTGATCGCCTGCCGTTCGCGGTCCTGCTTGGCCGCGCCGTCGCGGGGGGCCACGAACTCCGGCGGCGGCGGTGACGTCGCTGCGCTTGCGGGTCGAGCAGTCGTGGCAGCGGATCTTGCGCGAGCGGAAAAAAGCGGTATCCGCAAGGGCGGCCAGCGTCCGGCCGCCGAGAAGGCGCCTCAAGGCCGCCAGCGCGCCGTGCCGCCCGTGGTTCTTGGCGAGGGCGTGAAACTGCCCTTCGACGTTCGCCGTCGGCACGCCGTCGAGTGGTTGTCGCATTGGATGCGGGCCAGGCCAAACAGAGCGTGGGGGTTACAGCGCCCGCCTCGGCGAGAGCCCGCTGGTGCGCCAGGAAGTACGGCGACTGCATGAAGAACACCGATACCGCCGCCATGGCGTAGCGGCGATTGCGCCCGCGGCGCAGGTCCGGCAGCCCGGCGAAGCACTCGCGCAGCCGTGCGACGTGGCGCCCGAGGTGCCTCACGGCTGCGCCTCCACCGCCAGGTCCGCTGCCAGCACCGCCAGACGCTCCGTTGGCGTCATCGCCCGGTAGCGTCGGCTCCAGTTCGCCGCCTTGCGCTTGACGGTCTCCCGGTGCGTGGAGTCCCGCCCGCGCGCGCCGTCCGGGGCAGCCGGTCCGGCCCGAAATTGAACCACACCTTCTCGGTGACCAGCGCCCGCCCGGTTCATCACCTGCAGCGACGCGCTGCGCCAGCCGTCGAGCAACTGGTCGTAGAGCGCTGACGGGGGCCCCGACACCATCTCCGTGCACGGCAACGCCTGGAGCAGGCCCCGTAGCGCGACGTGGTCCCGATCGTGGTCGTCGTGCCGGTAGCGGCGCGAATACTTGCGCGCGCCGCCCGGGTACGGCGGATCGCTGACCAGGTAGACTACGACAATCACTATGGCCAATGCAGCCAATGCATCTTCGGGCATTCGGGTTCTCTTTTCGAGTTTCAGATCGGAAGGGTGCCGAGGGCTCTGTCCCCGCGTCGAAAGCCACCTGCCCAACCGGCGGTCTGCAAACGGGCGATCATGGCGGCAGCCTCAGCCCCGCTTGGCGCCGGACAATCGGGTTCGAAGCCGCTAACAGCGTTCGGTGCCGCTTCCAGGATCCATGGGCCGGAAACTCGCGCTGCAGCATAGCGATGCAGGCCGAGAGCCGCACGATCCCTGCTGCCCGCGCAGGGGCGGTTGGCGTATTCTCAATCTACAAGTGTCAACCGCCCGATTCCGTAGACTTCTGTACGGACGCTCCGATGGCCGTCCGCGTCGTAGTCGATTCGTCATCGGACACGGCGCCCGACAAACACGACCGCGCCCTGGATGTCCGTTTCGTTGGAAGCGTCCAACACCTCGTCGGATCGGGACCCGTCGAAGACCCGAAGTACGTCGCGACCGCCACTCCTGGCAAGCATCCTTACCGTCGTTTCAGCTTGCACTGCGTCCCAAACCGCGACGAACCTGCCGGGTACAGCCGGTTCGTCCGGGTCGACATAGACGTAGTCGCCCTTGCGGATTTGCGGCGCGAGCGCTTCGTCGTCCACTCGAACGATGAAGGTGTCTCGACCGTACATCGCTCACCTCGGACTATCGTTCTTCGCGGGGTGGGCACACACGATCAAGCATTGATTCGCAATCGCTCATTTCCACCATCCTCCACATGGCAATATACTGTATAAATATACATTATTTTTGGCAATCGGAAAGCCCTCCGTCTTGTAGGTCGCGAAGAACGACCCGACCCCGGGGCCGCCGGATCTCTCTGCAGTTGCGGTCAGGGCCCGCCAGCGTGGGGTGGCCTGCGGCCTCTTGGTCCGGGATGTGAGGATCCCCGGGGCGTCGGCAGGGCCGCAAACGCCGCAATCCGTGCGCGCGGCGGTTGGTTGGTGAAGCAAAACGTGGAGCCCGCTCACGCACTTGGCGTTCCTCTGAATGGCCGCGCGTCGAGGGAAAGCTCGATCGCAATGCCCGTGCTCGGAGCCAGCAGCAGCGGGATTCGGAATGCGCGACGGAACCGGTCAGCAACCGGTTGTGCGGCGCCGGAGTGAAACCAGTAAACTGGTGTCGGCGGCCCCGGCGATCGGCGCACTCAGAATTGCGAGCCTCAGGACCAAGGCAGTTTCTGCATTCGCAGGAGCGGCTCGCGAGATTGGCAAGCGTCGAACCGCCAGCCTGTTCGGGAGGCATGGGAAATCGCCGAGAGCAACGGAATCGATATCGCAGGTGGATATAGGAGGCTGCATACGATGGATCTGACCAGCAAGTCCGCAGTCGTAACCGGCGGTGGCAACGGGATCGGCAGAGCGCTGTGCCTCGCGTTGGCCGAGCGAGGCGTCAACGTGGCCGTCGCGGACATCGAATCCGACGCCGCGCGTGCTGTCGCAGCGGAGGTGCGCGGGTTCGGCGTGCGGGCCGTGGGTCTCGCAGTCGACGTGACGGACGAGTCGAGTGTCTCGGCACTGGCCGATGCGTCGTGGCGCAAATTCGGAAGTGTCGACATCCTCGTCAACAATGCGGGGGTGATGCATGCGCTGTCGCCGCTGCACGAATGCGGCATCGCCGAATTCGACTGGGTATTCGCGGTGAATGTGCGCGGTGCGATGAATGGCATTCGAGCCTTCGTGCCGCGGTTCGTGGCTGCGGACGGCCCCCGCCGCGTGGTCAATACCGCCTCGGAACACGCCCTGGGCGTTCCGCACGTCGGGGGCGGCATCTACACGGCGTCCAAACACGCCCTGCTCGGCCTGTCGGACGTGCTGCGCCGCGAACTTCCGGGGCATGTCAAGGTGAGTGTGCTCTGCCCCGGCATCGTCGAATCCTCTCTTTGGCGGGCCGGCGAACGGCGTCAGGCCGAGTTCGGCGGCCCGGCGTGCCCGCCGGAATCTGCCGGGGTGTTCATGCGGCAGTTGGGGATGCCCGCCGCCGAGGTGGCCGCCAGGGCGGTGGAAGGCATCCGGACCGGCGCGTTCTACATCGTGACCCACCCCCACGCGGTGGACATCGCGCGGCGGCGGTGGACGGAGGTGGAACAGGCGTTCGCCCGGCAGGCGCCACGGCGCGAGGGCGACGAGATCTACGATCTGGGACCGGTGCTCGGCGCCTTGCCGCCAAACCAGGCGCGGAATGAGGCTTCGCCATGATCACGCTCTACCAGTTCTCGACATCCCCATTCGCGGAGAAAGTGCGCCGCGCACTGAACTACAAGGGCATACCGTTCGACACCCACGAGGTCGCCCGCGAGCGAGTCGCCGAGGGAGCCTACGAACACGTGAGCCCGACCGGCAAGTTCCCGACGATCCGCGATGGCGACGCGGTCGTGTGCGACTCGACCGACATCCTCTACCACCTGGAGAACGGATACGGCGAACCCGCACTCCTACCGCCCGGATCCCGGGACGCCGCGCTCGCCCACGCAATCGAGGAGTGGGCCGACGAGAGCCTCTACTTCTACGAGATGACGATGCGTCTCACCTGGGCGCACAATCTCGATGCAGCGCTCGACGAATTCGCGCAGACGCTGCCGGGTGTACCGAAGCCAAGGCTCAGGTCGCTGATCGTGGAGGCGGCGACTCGGCTCACCGAGGCCCAAGGCGTGGGGCGGAAACCCAGGGAGCAGGTGGTCCGTGATGTAGAACGCCACTTCCGGGCGCTCGACGGCCTGCTGGATGGGCACCCGTGGCTGGTCGGCGATTCGCTGTCGATCGCGGACCTCGCCGTCATCGCCCAGGTGAACGCGTTGCGCTACGCGGAAGAAGCGGAGGCGGTGCTGCAATCGACCCGGCACGTGTCCGGCTGGATCGCACGGGTCGACGACGCGGCGCCCGGGTAGCCGGAGGATTGGGTTCAGCGCGGATCCGAGCCACGCGACGCGGGTTCAGCCCTCCGCCGTGAACGCCACCGGCATCCGGGTGATCGCGTTGAACCAGATGCTCTTCAGCATTTCCATCGGGCCTGCGGGGCGGATGTCCGGGATGCGCGTCACGATCTCCCCCAGCAGCGCCTGGAGCTGGTAGCGCGCGAGCCGCGCGCCGAGACAGAAGTGCGGTCCGCTGCCGAACGCGAGGTGGCGGCTGGCGTTCTCCCGCGTGATGTCGAAGCGATGCGGGTCGGGGAACACCGCGGGATCGCGGTTCGCGGCCGGATACGAGAGGTAGATCTTGTCGCCCTTCGCGACCCGTTGTCCGCCGACCTCCGTGTCTTCCATGACCGTGCGCCGGAACTTCACCACCGGCGGCGAGTGGCGCAGCACCTCTTCTATCGCGTTCGGCAGGTGCCGATCGACATCGCTGCTCAGCAGTTCGTACTGGTCCGGGTGCTCGTGCATGAGCCGCACGAAGTGCGCGGCGGTGCTGCGCGTGGTCTCGTGCCCGGCGATCGAGAGCGTCACGAAGAACATCTGGATGTTGACGTCGTCGAGCTTCTCCCCGTCCACCTCGCCGTTCACGAGGCGGCTGAGCATGGAGCCGTCCGGGTTGGCACGCTTCTCGGCGGCAAGTTCCTGCGCGATGCCGAACAGGGCGTAGAAAGCCGAACCCGACTCGTCGCGGTGACCCGGATTCTCCGTGTCGGCGGTCTGGTTGCCGAGCGTGAACACCGTTTCCCGCAACCGGTCGGGGACGCCGAGGAGCTTGCAGAACGTGAACACGGGAAGCTTGGAGGCGACGTCGAAGACGAACTCGCACTCCCCCCTGCCGGCGACCGAGTCGACGATGGCGCCGGCCACGCGGTCGATCTCGGGACGGAACGCCGCCAGTTCGCCCGGCGCGAACGGCGGCATCACCAGCTTCTTCACCGCCATGTGGTCGGCCGACTTCATGCCCATGAGCCCGGCGCGCTGTTCCTCGAGCTGGGCGGGTTCCCAGTCCCAGATGACGGGGCTGCCCTCGTAGGAGGAGAACAGCTCCTGGTTGCGGGACACGTCCACGACGTCCTGGTAGCGGGTGAGTACCCAGAACCCCTTGTCCAGGGACGCGTGCGGCATCGGCGTGCGATAGCTTTCCGAGGGCGGGTTCCAATGCACGGGGTCGGACCCGCGCCAAGCGTCGAACAATTCGTGGGGCGGGCCGCCGCAAGCGGGGATCAGGGAGGGATCGATCAGATTGTCTGCGAGGGACATCGGCTAGCCTCCTGCCTGCGGAGTCGTGCGCTCGAACGGAGTGTAGCTTCGGACGCGCGGGCTGTCATTGTTGAGCCTTGCGTCGGGTGTAGCTGCGTGACGGCGATCGGTTTTACGTGGCGGCGGCAGCGGCTTGATGCGCCCCTATCGCCCTGTCAGTATGCGTCCGACGGGAATGTCCGGCGGCGGTCATGAGCGAGTTCGAGGCAATGCTGGAAAGCGCGACGCTGCGCAATCGCGGGCGGGGCTACCACGATTTCGAGGTGGGCGAGGTCATCCGCCACCACTGGGGCCGCACCGTCACCGAAGCGGACGCGATCCAGTTCTGCCACCTGACGCTCGCGTACAACCCGCTGTACTTCAACCGCGAGTACGCCCGCGCGCTCGGGCACCCCGACATCGTGGTGAATCCGCAACTCGTATTCAACATCGTCCTCGGACTGACCGTCGAGGTCTGCTCCGAGGCCCTGGGCGGTCCGTTCCTCGGCGTCGACGGAGTCCGATACCTCGAACCCGTGTATCCCGGCGACACGCTCACCGCCGTGTCCACGACCGAGGCGAAGCGCGAGTCCCGATCGACGGAGGGCCGCGGGGTAGTGACCTGGCACAACGAAGGGTTCAACCAGCACGCGCGCAAGGTCGTCGAGTTCCGCCGCTCGAACCTCGCGATCTGGAGCGGTCGCATG
>JAPPHD010000131.1 GCA_028821125.1 Gammaproteobacteria bacterium | reverse complement strand
CGTTACCAGCCCCAAAAGCTATCCGTCACGGGACGACCGAACGCTTACCTCGCGCGAAATCACATTTCGGATCAAGGCGACGCTTTTGGTCCATCCGCCAAAGGGCCGTAGAAAGTAGTATCGGCTCTCGACACCCGCTCAAAAGTCCATTAAAATCAATAGGTTGATTGGGGTGTGCCGTTGACGCGCAAGGAACAGAAACCCGCTGGGAGAGAGTAGGTGTGCGGTGCGGGGTCGCCACCGGTCGGGCGCAGCCCGAGCCGAAGCACCGCTTCGGCAGGTGGAGACGCCCCGCAACTGGTTGCGGGGCCGGGTGCCGAACAATCTGCGCCCTCGAATTCCACGAAAACGCGTCCGCTTGGCGTGCCGGATACCCGTACCGCATACCTGCTCTCGGTGTCGAGTCACTGGTATTATGTCAAATAGATTATCTATTGAAATCAATGAGTTGAAAATTGTTCCATGCGAGCATCCCCGGATACGGACATGGCCCGTGTTACATTGCGCCGCAACATTGTGGGTATGGCGGCTCCGGCGGCCATACCCATCGCTTTTGAACCATGGATTGATTGAGGATCAAGGCATGAATGACCTGGTGACCGTTGACGTGACCGATGGCGTCGCCGATGTGCGGCTGAACCGGCCCGACAAGTACAACGCGCTCAGCCCCGAGATGTTCAAGGCGATCGTCGAGACGGGCGAGCGGCTCTCCGAAGCGCGGGAGGTGCGGGCAGTGGTGCTGTCCGGCAACGGCCGGGGCTTCTGCGCGGGGCTCGACATGGGGAGCATGCAGCGTCTGGCGGGAGCGAATCCCGGCGCCGGGGCGCTGCTCGAGCGCGATGAGCGCCCGGAGAACAATGCCCAGCGCCCGGCCTTTGTCTGGAAGCGGATGCCGGTTCCCACCATTTCGGCGGTGCACGGCGTCGCCTACGGCGGCGGGCTGCAGATCGCCCTGGGCACCGACATCCGCATCGCCGCCCCGGATGCGAAGCTCTCGGTCATGGAAATCAAGTGGGGCCTGATTCCCGACATGAGCATCAGCCAGACCCTGCGCGACCTGGTGCCTCTCGACGTGGCCAAGGAACTGACGTTCACCGGCCGGGTGCTGAGCGGCTCGGAAGCCATGGATCTCGGCCTCGTCACCCGCGTGGAAGACGACCCGCACGCCGCGGCCATGAACCTGGGCCGGGAAATTGCCGGGAAATCCCCGGATGCGATACGCGCCGCCAAGCGGCTCCTGGAGTCGAGCTGGCATGCCGATGAGCGGGACGGATTGGAACTGGAGGCCTCCTTGCAGAAGACCCTGATCGGCTCCCCCAATCAGAAGGAAGCCGTGAAAGCCAATTTCGGCAAGCGCGCCCCCCGCTTTACCGATTGACAAGCCGATGCCATGAGCTGGGAGAAGGAGGTTCGCGAACTCGAGCGCCGCCGGGCGCTGGCGAAGCGGCAGGGCGGTGAGCGGGGCATCGCCAAACAGCACGCCAAGGGGCGGCTGACCGTCCGCGAGCGCATCGACGCCCTGCTCGATGCGGACAGCTTCTTTGAACACGGCCGCGCCACCGCCGTGCCTGACTACGACGACGACGGCGAACTGCTGGGCTACGTGCCGGCCAACTACGTCGTCGGGTTCGGCGAAATCGACAGCCGCCGGGTGGTGGTGGGCGGCGAGGACTTCACGCTCAAGGGCGGTTCGCCGAACGCCGCCGGCCTGCGCAAGAGCATCTACGCCGAACACCTCGCCTGCCAGTACCGGGTGCCCCTGGTGCGCATGCTCGAAGGCGGCGGCGGCAGCGTCAAGGGCTCCGGCAAGAAGGGCGGCACCGTCGGCCAGCCGGTATTCAGCGAACCGCGCTTCAGGATCATCGCCGATGCCATGGGCGAGGTGCCCATCGCTTCCGGGGCCATGGGCGCGGTGGCCGGGTTTCCGGCCGGGCGCTTGGTCGCTTCGCATTTCGCGGTCATGACCCGGCACACGGCCCAGGTGCTGATCGGCGGCCCGGCGCTCGTAACCCGGGCGCTCGGCGTGAAGATGACCAAGGACGAACTGGGCGGCGCCCAGGTGCATGCGGCCAGCGGCATCGTCGACAACGTCGCCGAAGACGAGCACGACGCCTTTGCCCAGATCCGCCGGTTCCTGGGCTACCTGCCGCCCAGCGTGTGGGAGCGAACGCCGCGCCTGGCGAGCGACGATGACCCCGAGCGTATGGAACAGGCCCTGCTCACTGCCGTTCCACGCGACACCAACCAGCCTTTCGACATGCGCGCCATCGTCGAGATGGTCATGGACAGCGGCAGCTTCTTCGAGATGGGCGCCGCCTTCGGCCAGAGCCAGATCTGCGGACTGGCCCGGCTTGACGGGCAGCCCGTGGGCGTGCTCGCCAACGACAATCGTCATGCCGCCGGCGCCATGACCGCCGAGGCGGCGCAGAAGTACCGGCGCTTCGTGGAGATGTGCGACACCTTTCACGTGCCGGTGGTCAACTTCGTCGATCAGCCGGGGTTCATGATCGGGCCGGCGGCGGAACAGGCCGGCACCATCCGTTACGGCATGGCGGCGGTGTCCGCGGCGACCCAGGCCACGGTGCCCTGGGCGGTCATTCAGGTGCACAAGGGTTTCGGCGTGGCCACGGCGGCCCACTACGCGCCCGATGCCTATGTGCTCGCCTGGCCCTCCGTGGAGACCGGCGCGCTGCCGCTGGAGGGCGGCGTGGCGGTTGCCTTTCACCGGGAGATCGCCAAGGCGAAGGACCCGGCAGCCAAGCGCCGGGAACTCGAAGAGCAATTGCGCTCGGCCCGCTCCCCCTTCCCGGCCGCCGAGTCGTTCGCCGTGCACGAACTCATCGATCCCCGGGAGACGCGGCCCTTCCTGTGCCGCTGGATCGAGTGGATTCAGCCGCGCCTGGAGACGTTGACCGGCCCGGTACGGTTCACGATGCGGCCCTGACGTGCAAACCCCGGCGATTTCAATACACTACTCTTTCGGCGGCTTTCCGCGTATCCAGCAAACTCCATAGGTAGACCGTGTGACACGACTTTGGATAGTTTCTCCGCTTCTGATGAGCTTCTGGCTAGTGGCGCCAGCCGACGACGAACGTGCCAGACGCATCGAATCCAGTTATCTTTCGCAAGCGACCACGCGCGACGGTTTGCCCGCCGGGGTCGCGGAAAACCTGCGCGATTTCATACGAAATCATCACCTCTCGGCAAAACCGAAATCGCGGGATCAATTCCAGCGCAAATCGGGCCAGCAGCAAACCGTCATTCATGTACTTCCCCTCGTTATCCGTCCCGGTGTATTTCCTCAAGGTTTTTTTCGTATCGCGAACGCAGGCTCCTCGGACGAGACGATAGAGATTCTGCTGGCGAACGATGCAGGCCAGGCGGGGTGGGTAGTGGAAGTAGACACCCGTGGCGGCGAAACCCGGCACGTCAATTCGGACGATCTGGCCGGCGGGACTGACAAGGAAGGCATACGGTCAAGCCAACTGGGGATCGACCTGTCGGATGACACGACTTATGCAGCGGTAACGGAGACTTCGACGAACATTCACATACGTGCCTTCAGCCGGTCCTCTGATGGGTTCATTAACGATGTGGCGACCGTCCAGCTCCCGTTTCGCACTGATTCCGATGACTGGTCCACTATTCTTCCAACCGCCAATCCCGGATCGAATCGGGCTGCTGTGGGAATACTGCGGTATCTGAATCTGGACAGGGTAAGCAGCGAAGCCGTTCTGGACATCTGGGGGTACGACGACAACGGTACCAGGTCGGGGACCGCGACCTGTGCAATTCCACGACGTGGCACCCTGACGATTGAAACCTCCGATCTGGAACAGGGCACCCATTCGTCGTGCTCCGGTTCCTGGGGAGATGGAGTGGGCAAGTGGGAAGTGCATACTCAATCGAATAGCCTGCATATGGCGATGAGCTTCATGTTCAGCGAAGAGTTGGGCATCCTCGCCAACGTCTCGACCGCCGAGATATACCGTGCCGAGAGGGACGCCAGTACCACGCAGGAATAACTAGCATCCCGAACCAGTTGGGGTAAGCTATGCCGCTTTTTCCCGGAGGCATCCAACCATGACGTATTCCTTTGACGGCAAGACCGCCATCGTTACCGGTGCGGGCGGGGGGCTCGGCCGCTGCTACGCCCTGGACCTGGCGAGCCGTGGCTGCAAGGTGCTGGTCAACGATCTCGGCGGCGCGATGGACGGCACGGGCGGCAGTTCCGATGCCGCCAACGCGGTTGTCGACGAGATCAGGGCGGCGGGCGGCGAGGCGATTGCCAACGGCGGTTCCGTCAGCGACCGCGCCGGGGCCGAGAGCATGGTCACCGATGCCATGGATGCCTGGGGCCGGGTCGACATCGTCATCAACAACGCCGGCATCCTGCGCGACAAGTCCTTCCACAAGATGGAACTGGACAACTTTCAGGCGGTGCTCGACGTGCACCTGATGGGTTCGGTGAACGTCACCCGGGCCGCCTGGCCCATCATGCGGGAACAGAACTACGGCCGAATCGTGGTCACCACCTCCCCCACGGGGCTGTACGGCAATTTCGGCCAGGCGAACTACGGCGCCGCGAAACTGGGGCTGGTGGGCCTGATGCTGACGCTCAAGATCGAAGGCGCGAAATACAACATCCGCACCAACACCATCGCGCCGATCGCGGCCACCCGCATGACCGAGAACCTGATGCCCGAGGAAACGCTGAAGAAGTTCGCCCCGGAACTCGTGGCGCCGGCGGTGGTGTTTCTCTGCTCGGAAGATGCGCCCAACGGGGTGGTCCTGCAGGCGCAGGGCGGCGACTACTCCATCGCCTGCATCGTGGAGAGCCCCACCGTCGAGCTTGGCGTCGATGCGACCGCGGAGGACGTCGGCGCGAACTTCCAGGCGATCTCGAACCTCACCGGCGCGAAACCCCGCGGCATGCTCGACCTGGGCGCCGTCTGACCCGGAAATGCCACCGACCCCTGTGAATGGCTGCCGATGGCTGCGTCGGTTCTTACGCTCGTAGTAACGCTTGTTGCGGCGGGCGGGGTCTGGCTCGCGTTCGGGGCACGCCTGAAGTTGAGTGAAGACGGGCAGGTGAACGATCTGTTGAACCTGGGCGCGTACTATTTTATTGGATTGCCCGTCGTTTTCGTCGTGATTTTTGCGATCGTGGGTTAGAATCCTGTTCGTGATGGCTCGCCGGAGCGCGCTGATCTATTTCAATAGTACCGCCGGCAGCTTTTTCAGGCGCTCCGCGCGCGGGTCCACTTCGAAACCGCCCGACTCCAGGGCCGTGACGCCCAGCAGCGGTTCGGTGTCTTCGTCGCCGTAGACAATCGTGCCGCCGACTCGCTCGCCCTCGAACTCCAGTTCCGCGACGGTAACTTCAAGCGAAAGCTGTTGACCGTCGGCCAGGGTGTATTCCCGGCTGCCCCGCGGCTGCAGCCCGATAGCCCGGAGGCGGTTGGCCGGCACCAGTGAGTCGAATGCGCCGGTGTCGGCGAGGAATGGGCCCGTCCATGTCCTGTCGGGCATCGCCGGATTTCGAACGGTTACTTCAACGTAAGTGGCGCCCATCGTCGACCTCGCGGCAGTTGATTCGGCAGTTGGCAGTTCAGTGGCCATGGAAGGGAAAATAGGAAGCGGGCCGTCGGTCGTCAAGCCGAGTTCCCCCATCTGCAGCGTGCGCTTTTGCTTATGGGAGTGCCGACTTTGCCAACTGTTCCCGAACATGAATACAATGCATGTGATGCGTGATTCAAGTTGAGTTGAACTCATGTCGTTGATCGAACTGCGCCACCTTCGAACGTTGAGCGCTCTCCGGGACACCGATAGCCTGGTGGAAGCGGCTGAACGGGTATTTCTCACCCAGTCGGCGCTCTCGCACCAGATCAAGGATCTGGAAGGCCGGGTCGGCTGCAGCCTGTTCATTCGCAAGACGCGCCCGGTGCGGTTCACCAGCGCCGGCAACCGGCTGATCAGGCTCGCCGACGAGGTACTGCCGCTGGTGCACGCGGCCGAACTGGAGGTTGCCAAACTCGCCGGCGGCGAGTCCGGGCGGCTGGTCATGGCCATCGAGTGCCACTCCTGTTTCGAGTGGCTGCTGCCGGCCATTGCGGTTTACCGGGAAGCGTGGCCCGATGTGGACCTGGACATTTCCAGCGGGTTTCACTTCGAGCCGTTGCCGGCACTGACGCGCGGCGACCTCGATGTGGTCATCACGGCAGACCCCCTGCAGGACAAGGGTTTGTCCTATTTCCCGCTGTTCAGTTACGAAGCGCAGCTCGCGGTATCGAAAAGCCACCCGCTGGCCGGGCAGGAGTGGGTCGAGCCTGAGGATCTTGCCGGGGAAACCCTCATCGCCTATCCGGTGGATCGCAAGCGCCTCGACGTCTTCTCACGGTTCCTCGCCCCGGCGGGTGTCGAGCCGAAAGGCGTTCGTCAGGCGGAACTGACCGCGATGATGATCCAGCTCGTCGCCAGCGGCAAGGGCGTGGCCTGCCTGCCCAACTGGGCCCTGCACGAGTACCGGGAACGGGATTACGTAACGGTGACCTCACTGGGCGAGGAGGGTGTCTGGCCGACCCTTTACGCCGCGGTGCGCGCCGATCAGGCCGATGCCCCGTTCATGGTCGGGTTTATCGAGACGACCCGGAATACCTGCTTCGCCAATCTTGTTGGAATAGTTACTGCCGAAGTCGACTGATGAGGAACGGGCGGACCCCGGGGCTCCGGGAGTGGGTATGCGGTATGGGCATCCGGCACACCAGGCGGGAATTCCAGTTTGATGGTCCCTACGGGTCAGCACTCCGGGTGTAGGTGGGAGTACTGTCAGGTTACAAGTACGTACTCAGGATTCGTCTCGAACGCCGCAACGAAGTCGAACGCTTCCGCGGGGACGTTGTCCTGCCCGCCCTGCCATCCGTGCCATGGGTACTCGACCGCGCCGTTGGGGCGCATCCGCGGCCGCCGGGTGGTTTCGTCGATGGCGAAGAAAGGACCGTGTTCCTGTCCCCCGCACATCGGGAACCTGCGCCGCGGCGCGCCGGGTTCGTCGCACAGGTACATGCCCGCGCCGGGTGCGCCGTTGTTGAACACCCAGTGCGTCTCGGCAAACGCCGGGGCTTCTGGAGACGGATCCTGGGCATGGTTGTGCGTGGAAAGGTCCACACCCTTGCCGCAGGTCCACAGGTTGACGTAGCAGATTTCCGCACCGCTTTCTTCCAGAAGGTGGATGCCGGGTGACATGTAGGCTTCCATGCCGTCGAACAGGTCGGTGAACGCGCCGAACTTCTCGTCGAAGCGCTCCCAGGCGAAAGCGTCCTGCATGGGGCCTTCGATATGCAGCGCCGCCATGTCGTGAATGTTGTCAGCAACCCGATCGGTCTCGGTGAATACCGCGAAGACGGCGCCCTCGGGCCCGGCCTTGAGCCCGTGCACATCGACCGCCGTTTCCCGGACCGCGAAGCGGCCGGCGAAGGGCCTGCGATCGATGTTCACCAGCTCCCCGGTAACCACCTTGACGTAGTGGCGGCCGGCGGATTCGTCGAGGCCGAGCAACTGCCCGCTGGCGAGCCGGGCGAACTGAATGCACCAGCCCGCCACGGACCAGGTTTCCGAAACCAGGGGTCCACGGGCGGCCCGATCGCCGGCGAGGACGATATCCAGTCCGGCCCTGCGGGTCGCTGGAGCGGCGTGAACGTTCGGCCCGGTCCCGGCAATGGGGAATGTCGTACGTGCTTCCATGCTCATCTCACACTGAGGCAGATTGTCCCGGGGGCTCGACCTGCGTTGACGATCAAGGCACGAGCACCTGCTCGCGCCACTCCCCTTCGGCCAGGGTCCAGCGGCGGCGGTCGTGTATGCCGCCGTCGTGGCTCAGGTCCAGCCGCTCGATCTCTTCGGGCACGAGATACAGCCCGCGGGCGGAGTCCGGGGCCACGGGCGGGTCGGGAACCGGCGCCGCGGCCAGCTCTGCCAGCAACTGTTCCCGGCTTGCGAGAACGGAACTCTGGGGGCGCTTTTCGTACAGCCAGTCGAGCCGCTTCGGTGTTTCCGGGCGCAACTGCCAGCTTGCCTGCACGGTTTCCCCGGGCACCGGTTCGGTACGGCACTCCAGTCGATACTGAATGTCCAGGGAAGCCAGGAAAAGCGCGGCGGCAACCCGATCCATCGACGGCCATTTCGGGCTGCTGGCGTTGACGAATACCGCCAGCCTTCCGTCGAGGTCCCGCAACACCAGTGTGCGCACCTGCGGATTGCGGCGCGAATCCACGGTGGCCAGGGCGCACAGTTCTGCATACGGGTCATTCAGTTCCCTGGCCCGGGCCCGGTCTTCCCGCAGCCGGCGTAGCGGATTCACGGTTGTGTTGCACGCACCATTGTCCGGTCTCTGTCGATGATGCGGATCCATCGTTCCTCGCTGATGAACCCGGAGCCCCAGGCGGCATATTCCTCACCCAGCCCCGATTCGATGACCTTGCCCAGCGACGCTCCGCCGTCGAGCGCATCGAGCACCATCTGCCGGGTGGCGCCAATGACTTCGAGGTTGTGCCGGACGGTCGCCAGCAGTGTCGACCGTAAGCGGTTGGTCATGATGTCAGCTCCTGTTCGTGAAGCGGAGTTCAATGCGGTAAAGGAATTTCCTCGCACCGAGCCCGCGGGGGACGAGGGCTTGCGGCCGTGTGCCCGGTGCGGTGCCGCGGCTGCGGGCGTGGGGGCTTGCAGGCATTGCATCGGTAATTCAGAAGTCGATGTGGGTGCCGGTGGCGTGCATGTCGGCGAGCGCCTCCGGCGCGTTCGCCTGGTGCTGTTTCATCACGCGATAGACGAACCCGTGGCCGCTGGCCATCAGGGAGTCGCGCAGCATGTCCTCACGGTCTACCTCCGCGGCGCGATTGAGCAACCGCTCGAATGCATGGATGAAACTGTTGGTGTGGCGTGCCCGGATCTCCGTGCCGTAGAACAGGTCGAAACGCCTGTCCGGGTCGCCTTCCTGCAGATGGATCTCGAGCAGCCGCCGCGAAAAGACTTCAGGGTCCCGGGCCGAGGCCGTGGTGAACAGCTTGCTGATTTCCTCGCTGGAAACGGTGCCGTCGCCGGTGGCGCCCTGGCTGGAAATGAACAGCAGCCCGGCGATGGCGCCGAGCTGGTCCCGGACGGTGCTCGCCAGGCGCAGAAACGCCTCCTGGCGGGCGTGCTGTTCGCTGGCCGCCATCCGCTCGGACTGGATGATCGCTTGTTCGGCGGCGCGCTTGATCTCGACGGCCTGGGCGCGCAGGGCCTCGGTGTTCTGTTCGAGTTCCCGGTGCTGCAGGAAATAGCCGATGACCAGCCAAAGAAAGGCCAGGGGCGCGAACGCCCCCTCGAGGAAATTGCCGAGGATGTCGGCCGGCAGGTCGGCGACGTTCGCCCAGCCGACCCTGACGGAGATATACAGCGCGCCAAGCAGCAGCCAGGCCGCGGTCAGCGCCAGGCCCAGCCAGATCCGCCAGTCGAGGCGGCTTCGCGGCCGAGGGGCGGCGGGCAATGCCTCAGGAGTCGGGTTGTTCGCCGTCGCCGTCTCCATCGTCACTTGCCGCCGCCGGGGATTCGCCCTCCCGGGCGTCATCGCGCAACTGCCTGCGAATCTCGCCGATGTCCCGCTGAATCTCGCTCACGCGATAGACGAGGTCGGGCAGCATGTCCGCCACCCGCCACACCAGGTAGGCGATGGCCAGCAGCGCCACAAACGAGAGAAATGCCATGTCCGATACCTGCGCAGTCCGCTTCCCGAAGGGGCACATATACCCGTTGCATCCGCCCCAGTCCAGCAAGCCCGTGTTGTTCGCCGGAACCGACGCCGCTCCCCGCCGGTGACGGATTCCATGGCGGAAACCGAAGCCGGTTGACTGGTTAGCGGACGCTCGGCCCGGTACCGTTGACGGATATGGGGACATCGTCGAGATCGTTGGCGGAGTTTCACGAGCGGCTGGCGGAGATTTTCGGCCCGGCCGCTCCCGGGGTGCTGCGGTCGATGACGCATCCCAAGAGGCAGGCCTATTGGCTGAACCCGTTAGTTGCGCGACCGCCGGAATTCGAGCCCCCGGGCAAGCCCGTCCCGGGATTGGACGGCATGTTCAGCGTCGCAGCCGACCTGCGGGAGGCAATAACCCGGCACGAGGGCGCCCGGGACGGCTGGCTGTACCCGATGAACCCGTCGAGCCTCCTTGCCGTGGAAGCCCTCGCCCCCCGTCCCGGCGAGGAGGTGCTCGACCTGGCCGCGGCGCCGGGCGGCAAGACGGTGTTGCTGGCCGCGCGGATGCGAAACACCGGGCGGATCGCGGCGGTGGAGCCCGTCAGGGGCAGATTCCACCGGCTACGCGCCAACCTGGAGCGTTGCGGCGTCTCCAACGCGCAACTCTACCTGGCAGACGGACGCACGATCGGACGCAAGGTTCCGGAGCGATTCGACCGCGTGCTGCTCGACGCCCCCTGTTCCAGCGAAGCCCGCATCCGGCTCGACGATCCTTCCACCCACGCCCATTGGAAACCGCGCAAGATAAAGGAAGCCAGCGCCAAGCAAGCCAGCCTGCTGCGCTCAGCCTACCGTACGCTGAAACCCGGCGGCCTGCTCGTCTACTGCACGTGCTCGTTTGCGCCGGAAGAAAACGAGCTGGTCGTGAACCGGCTCTTGAAATCCGAAACGGGCGCCGATCCGGAACCGCTCGAATTCACCGGTGTGCCAAAGAACGTCCCACTAAAAGAGTGGCGGGGCCAGATTTGCGATTCCCGGCTCAAGCGGGCGTTGCGTGTACTGCCGGACGACCTCTGGGACGGCCTTTTTGTCTGTCGAATCCGGAAAATGAAAAGTTGCTGAGTCCCCACCGGCGCCCCGGGACGAGGACGCGCAATTAGCAAACCAGGGGTTTTCCAGGGGTTCCGAGGGTCGCACAAGGT
>JAPPHD010000155.1 GCA_028821125.1 Gammaproteobacteria bacterium | reverse complement strand
ACGTAACCCGTTGATACAAAAGAACTTGTCAAAATCGTTGGTAAACTTGGGTTAACATTTTGGGGATCGGCGATTTAACTGGTTGCTTCGATCGGGCGCCGAGAGCAGGTATGCGGTACGGGCATCCGGCACGCCAAGCGGACGCGTTGTCGTGGAATTCGAGGGCGCAGGGGTGCTTTAAAGGTGCCGGATGCCCGCACCGCACACCTACTCTCTCCCAGCGGTCGTCTGTTCCCTGCGCGTCAGCGCGCTGGTCGGTGGACGATTGCTGCTAGGCTTTCAGTCGTTGCTGTAATTCCGTAAGCCCGGCTTCCAGCACGGCAACCCTGGCTTCTAGTTCCGCGATCCGGTCACGCCGGGGGATCGCAGGCGCGGCTGCGGATTCGTCCTCCGGAACCGAGTCGATATTGCCGGAAAAGAGGTGCGCGTACTCATGGTCGCGGCGTCCGGGCTTGCGCGGCAACCGGGCGATCACGGGGCCGCCTTTGCGGTCCGGGTCCATCAGGGTTCGCAGCGTCGCCGCAACCGACTCGTTGTCGGCGAACGTGTGCAGCCGCGCGCTGCGGGTACGCAACTCGCCGGGCGTTTGCGGGCCGCGCAGCAGCAAGAGGCAGATCACGGCGTACTCGCCGTCGGTGAACTGCCGGGCGCCGAATGGCGTGTTGCAGAAGCGCTGCCTGTATTTTACGACCCCGGTTCTGAAGTTCTCGTCGGATGTCAGCAGTTTCTTCTGTTCCAACTCGCGGGCGGTGCGCTGGACGGTACCGCGATCCAGCGTGAGCACCGGGTCGCGGCTCGACTTCTGATTGCATGCGTTGACGAGGGCGTTCAGCGTCAACGGGCATTGATCGGGGGTGGTTACCGCCTTTTCCATCAGGCAGCCGATGAGGCGGGATTCGTTCAGGGTGAGTTCCATGTCCGATCGGGGCTTGCCGGCGTGCAGGGGCGGCGACCCTATACGGACGGGCCGCCGTACGCAACCCGTCCGCCCCGGGATTCAAGCCCGCCGCGCGCAGGGTGACCGGCAGCCCCGCTCCAGCTCTCGCCGGTGGCGCGCGGCGTCAATGGTCCGGGGCGGCTCGATAGGTTCTATTCCTCAGCCCACGCAGGTGGCGCCTGGCATCATCCCTTGCCGCGCATGAACCCGGGCAGCGGTATCAGGTGTGGTGTGGTCGCCTGGTATTCGCTGTAGGCGGGGTATTTGCCCAGCGAGATGGATTCGCCGAACCGCGCCGAGCTGATCATCAGCGCGGTCAGCAGCACGAAACCGAGCCCGGTCCAGTGCAGCCACTCGCCCGATGCCGCGACGGCGAAGAGGTAGAAAACCCACCACATGCCGATCTCGCAGAAATAGTTCGGATGCCGCGACAGGGTATAGAGCCCGGTGCGCAGGAACGGCTGTTCCACCGGCTCGCCCGCGTCGATCTTCCGTTGCTTGTCCTGCTGGAAGGCCCACATCTGTTCGTCGGCCACGGTCTCGCCGAGCAGCAGCACGAGAAACAGGATGGCGGCGACGGCATCGAGCCAGTTGAGCGGTGCATCCAGCCACACCCAGGCCTGGTGGATGGGCGAGGCGAACAGCCAGATGATCAGCATTTGCGGGAACGAGATGAAGAACAGGTTGACAAGCTGGAACTGAACGGGGCTCAGCCGCTCGCGCACGTAGGGCCACCGGTAATCCTCGCCGCCCGACCAGTAACCGCCCTTGCGCGCGAAGTTGAACGTGAGCCGCGCCCCCCAGAGGGTGACCAGGGCCGCCATGATGTTCAGCCGCGCCGAGTCGAAGCCGGCGGCGGCGGCGACCAGCAGGCAGTAGACCGGCGGGGTGACGGACCAGAGCCGGTCGACCCAGGAGCATTCGCGCGTCACCGCCGTCATCAGCCAGACAAGGGCGGCGAGTATCAGGCACAGGTCCAGGGCCGCGCCGAAAGGAGTGCCGGTCAGGGGGTGGCTGATGATGTTCAGGTCGGGCATTTCGGATACCTCCCGTATCGTTGTTGCTCGTCAGGTCACCGTGTCGGCCGCAGGCAGGCTCCGCGCCGCGGCTGCTCGGGATGCCGGCGCACTGCGGCAGAACCGCCCCGGGGAGCGGTGGGGCTCCGCAGTCATCGGCGGCATCCCGGTGGGCGTCACACGTTACAATACCGCGCTGGCGACCCATGGAACATCCCGTGTCCCGAGAAAACTGGCGCACCCCGGTAATGCTGCTGGTGCTGATGAGCATCGCCGTGCCGGTGGCATTCAACGCCTGGTCTGCCCTGCTCAACAACTTCGCCGTGGAGCGGGCGGCCTTCACCGGCATTGAAATCGGCATCCTGCAGAGCCTCAGGGAGGTGCCGGGCTTCATGGCGTTCACCACGGTGTTCGTGCTGCTGATCATCCGCGAGCAGACCTTCGGCGTGCTGTCGCTGGCGCTGCTCGGGCTCGGCGTATCGCTCACCGGGTTCTTCCCGACGACCTACGGGCTGTATTTCACGACGGTGGTGATGTCCGTCGGGTTCCACTATTTCGAGGCGGTCAAGCAGTCGCTGGCCCTGCAGTGGCTGACGAAGGACGAGGCGCCCCGGGTGCTGGGCAGGCTGATTTCGGTGGGGGCGGTGACGTCGCTGGTGACCTATGGGGCGCTGTGGACGGCGCTGGAGGTCCTGGACCTGGACTACCGGTGGAATTTCCTGGTCGCGGGGGGCGCCTGCTTCGGGCTTGCCGTGGGGATGTGGATCGCCTTCCCGAATTTCGGCGTGGCCGTGCCCCAGCGCAAGCGCATCGTGCTGCGCAAGCGCTACTGGCTCTACTACGCGCTGACCTTCCTGTCCGGGGCGCGGCGGCAGATCTTCATCGTCTTCGCCGCCTTCCTGATGGTGGAGAAATTCGGTTACAGCGCCGCCCAGGTGACGATGCTGTTCCTCATCAACTACGCCTTCAACTGGCTTTTCGCCGAGCGGATCGGCGCCCTGATCCACCGGATCGGCGAACGGGCGGCGCTTACCATCGAATACGCCGGGCTGGTCGTCGTCTTCACCGCGTATGCCTTCGTCACGGATCCCTACGTCGCGGCGGGCCTCTATATCGTCGACCACATGTTCTTCGCCCTGTATATCGCCATGACCACCTATTTCCACAAGATCGCCGATCCCGGCGACCTGGCCAGCAGCGCCGGCGTTTCGTTCACCATCAACCACATCGCCGCGGTGGTGCTGCCGGCGGCGCTCGGGCTCGTGTGGGTGGTATCCCATTCCCTCGTGTTCCTGATCGGCGCCGGGATTGCCGCCTGTTCGCTGTTGCTCTCGCGCAACGTGCCGGCCCGGCCGGCGCCGGGCAACGAAGTGGTGGTGGGCAGGGTGCCCGCGCTCACGGGTGGCGTCCGGGCCGGTTGATGGATTAGCCTTGCGTTCGAACCCGGAGGGCGCGGACACGGATACAGCGTGACGGAAAAGGCCAGGGGTATCCACGAATTGTATGGCGACGACCGGGCCAGGGCCGATCGCCTGCTATGGGGTCGGGTGACGCATCCGGGCTCCCGGCGCGGCTTCCTGCGCGGTTCTGGTCTGGCGGCGATGTCGGCGGCGGTCGGTGCGGCGATTCCGTTCGCGCAGTGGATGCCCGGCGGCCTGATTCCGGCCGCGCTGGCGCAGAGGTCCGATCAATTCTCCATTCCCGGAAAAGACGGCCTGCGGGTTCTGAACGACCGTCCGCTCAATGCGGAGACGCCCGCGCATCTGCTCGACGATGCAGTGACACCGGCGGAACGGTTGTTCGTTCGCAACAACGGCACGCCGCCGTTGACCGAGAACATTGACCCGCTGTATTGGGGGGTGGAGGTTGCGGGTGAGTCCTGTATCCGCCCGCAGGTTTTTACGTTAAGGGAGTTGCAGGAAGGCTTCGACCATCACAGCCTGCAACTGCAACTTGAGTGCGGCGGGAACGGCCGGGTGGAGTTTCATCCTCCGGCGCGGGGCAACCAGTGGTCGACCGGCGCCGTGGGCTGCCCGGTCTGGACGGGGGTGCGGCTTAAGGATGTGCTCGAGCGCTGCGGAGTTGCCGACGATGCGGTCTATGTGGCCTACGAGGCCGCCGACCGGCACGTCTCGGGAGACGCGTCGAAACAGCCGATCTCGCGCGGCGTGCCGGTGCGCAAGGCGATGGAGGAAGAGTCGCTGATCGCCTGGGGGATGAACGGCGAACCGTTGCCGCCGCTGCACGGATTTCCGGTGCGTCTGGTTATTGGGGGCTGGTCCGGGTCGGTCAGCGGCAAGTGGCTGACGCGCATACTGATTCGTGACCGTGTGCACGACGGGGCGAAGATGGGCGGGCAGTCTTATCGGGTGCCCTGCGAACCGGTCGCCCCCGGAACCGAGGTTGCCGGCGAAGACATGTGCATCATCGGGTCTATGCCCGTGAAGTCGCTCATCACCCATCCCAAGTCGGGGGACTGTCGCACGTATGGGCAGATCGCCGAAGTGCGCGGGCACGCCTGGGCCGGCGACCTGGAGGTGGCGCGGATGGTCACGTCCATCGACTTCGGCGCCACCTGGCAACGGGCCGACCTGAAAAAGCCCGTCAACCGCCTCGCCTGGCAGCGCTGGTCGGCGGCGGTCGACTTTCCGCAACCGGGCTACTACGAAATCTGGGCGCGGGCGGTGGACGCGCGGGGGGTTTCGCAACCCGTTGTGTTGCCGAACTGGAATCCGCGCGGCTACCTGAACAATGCCTGTCACCGCATCGCCGTCTCCGTCGCATGAGTGATCCGGGGTTCGTTCGCCCGGCGCAGCGTTGGTTGCGCGGCTTGGCAGTGGGAGTTGCCGGTACATGTGCGGTGGCGAAAGCGCCCTTGGCGGTTCCGGCGACCGATGTCGATCCGTCCACCTGCCTCATCGAGAGCCCCGGCTGGGAGCTGGTGCGCGCGCAGTGCGGCGGCTGCCACTCCTACGGCCTGATCACCAATCAGCGGGGCGACCGGGAGACCTGGCTTGCGATCATCCGCTGGATGCAGGAGACGCAGAACTTCTGGGATCTGGGGGTAGATGCGGAGTCCGCGATTCTGGACTACCTGGCGGAAAACTACCCGCCGCCGCGCGAATTCCGGCGGGCGCCGATACCGGTGGAGCTCATGCCGCCGCCGGCGCACCCCTGACCGGACCTGTTCCTGAATCGACCCTGCCGGATTGCTGCCCCCGGCACCGGGAGCCGCATCGGTCAGACGGCCGCCTCCAACCAGTAGCCGCCTTCCGCCCGGTGGCGGATGTGCCCCGCGGTGGGTGTGGCGAAATGGGTGCCGATCACCAGGATGTCCTCGTCGACGTATCTGGCCAGCAAGGCTTCCCGGGTCTCGCGGCCCTGCCGCCGGTCGAAATCCGCTGAACTGCACCAGTCGGTGCGGGTCATCTGGCAGGGGTGATGGATGCAGTCGCCGGTGATGAGGGCATGCTCGCCCTGGGAGGCGATGTGCACGCTGACGTGCCCGGGCGTGTGTCCGGGCGTGGGCTCCAGCCAGACCTCCTCGCAGACGCGGTGGTCCATGGCGACGAAGTCCGCCAGCCCGGCTTCCACCACCGGCCGCACGGAGTCCGCCATGATCGGGCCGTAAGTGTCGTCGTCTTCCGCGGCATCCCAATAGGACCACTCCGTTGCGCTGATCAGGTAGCGGGCGTTCGTGAAGGTGGGAACCCAGGCGCCGTCGACCAGCATGGTGTTCCAGCCCACGTGGTCCACGTGCAGGTGGGTGCACATCACCGTGTCAATGGACTCCCGCGGGTAGCCGGCCGACGACAGGTCGTCCAGGAACGCGGTCTGCAGCATGTTCCAGTTGGGAAAGGCGCGCTCCTTGTCGTTGCCGATGCAGGTATCGACCAGGATGCGGCGCTTGCCCGTATCGACGACGAGGGCGTGGATGCTCATGATCAGGTTGCCCCGGTCGTCCATGAAATGCGGCTGCATCCAGGGATAGGCCAGGCAGGCGTCGCGGGTCGCGTCGGGAAGAATGAACAGCGAGCCGCCGGTAATCTCCATCTCCACGATCCGGGAAATCCGGACATCGCCGATCCGCCACTGATTGGTCAGGCCGCTGATTCGTGTCACCTGGAATGCCTCCCTTCTCTTGCCGCAGGGGCTGTCGTCAATATACCCCGTAATGTCGCGCGAGGAATTCGAAGGTCGTGCGCAGATGGTCTTCGCCGGTCAGGTCGGCCTTGGCGAAGCGGGCCGCATCCGCGGTGATGGGCCTGCCGGCGGGAGTCTTCAGGTGCGCTTCCGCGGCACGTTCCATGAGCACGAAACGGGCCACCGCGGCGGCCACCGACACACCCGTGGCGAGCAGCCCGTGGTTGCGCAGCACGATGGAGGCGTTGCGGCCCAGGCTCTGGGCGATTCTCGACCCGGCCTCAAGGCTCTGTACCTGAACTTCCTCGTCGTCGAAGAGGGCGCAGTCCTCGAAGAAGATGCAGGCCTCCTGGGTGATCGGCTCGAGGATGCGTGCCTCGGCGGAAAAGGGCGTACCCCATTGCGTATGGGTGTGGGCCGCGCTCGCGATATCGGGGCGGGCGGCGAGAATCGGCTGGTGGATGTGGAAGCCCGGCCGGTTCACCCGTCCCGCGCCCCGGGCGATTTCCCCGTCGGGGTCGATCAGCACGGTGTCGCCCGCGGTGGCCTCGGGGAAGGTGGCGCCGTAGCGGAGCATCCAGAGACAGTCGGGCCGTTCCGGATCCCGGGCGCTGATGTGCCCGTCCCCCAGGTCGCCCCAGCCCAGGGCGCCGAAGACGCGGTAACCCCGGGCCAGTTCTTCCCGGACCGCCCTTCTGGCTTGCAAGTTGTCCACCAACCCTCTCCGTTTCGTTGTGTCGGTCAGTCGCCGTGCGTTTCGTCGCGACCGGCTCAAGAATACTCTTCGCCGCGTTGCCGGTCAGCAACCGGACCCGACCGGAGGGGCGTGCGCACCCGTCATTGCCCGCCCCGGTGCCAAGGGTCGCAATGCCGTCAGGAGCCCCGTGCGAGTTCGGAAACGAAAAAATTCCGGGACAGGACTCCGGCTTCGAGGGTTGCAATGCTGCCGGAGGCCTCTTGCGAGCTTTGAAACGCAAGAAATTTCTGGGACAGGACACCGGCTTCGTCTAACCTTCGTGCCGACCGTATCCGGGAATTTGCAAATGAGTTGGTGGGGGACGCTGATCGGCGGTGCGTTCGGCTATCTGATCGGCGGGCCGATCGGTGCGCTCCTGGGCGCCTCGCTGGGGAGTTCTTTCGGAGGGGCCGCCCGCAGATTCGACAGCGGCTCAGCCTTGGGATTCGATACGGGTCCCTCGCGCCGGGAACGTGCCCAGCTTGCGTTTTTCGCCGCCACCTTCGGGGTGATGGGGCAGGTGGCGAAGGCGGATGGCCGGGTCTCGCCCGAGGAGATCCGGCTGGCCGAGCGCGTCATGGACCAGCTCGGCCTCGATGCCGAGCAGCGGCGTGCGGCCCGGGCCCTTTTCAACGAGGGCAAGTCGGGCGCCTTCCGGCTCGATGACGTGCTTGACCAGCTTCGCTCGGAGTGCCTGCGCGGGTCGAACATCCGCCGCATGTTCCTGGAGATACAGTTTCAGGCCGCCTGGGCCGACGGCGGGCTGCACCCGGAGGAACGGAGCCTCCTGCAGCACATTGCGGCCCGGCTCGGCCTGTCGCGGGCCGACTACATCGAACTGGAGCGCATGTTCGGTTCGGCAGTGTCGGCAAGCGCCGACGGGCCGTCCCTGGAAAGCGCCTATGAGACCCTGGGCGTCTCGCCGGACGCGCCCTACGATGAGGTCAAGCGGGCCTACCGGCGCCTCATGAGCCGCCACCACCCGGACAAGCTCGCCGCCAGGGGCCTGCCCGAGGAAATGATGCGCGCCGCGACGGAACGCACGCAGCAGATCAAGGCGGCCTGGGAAACGGTCAAGACGGCGCGGGCCGCCTGACGTCGGGCGACGTCGGCCGGTTGCGCGAAACGCCGGCAAGTGTCCTGTCCCATAAGTTTCTTACATTTCAGCGTGCCGCACGGGGTCTGTGGCAAGGCGCGGCCCGCCGGGAATGGCCCGCCCCATTGCCAAGGGTCGCAACACAGCCACAGGCCCCGTGCGGCGCGCCCTTCGGGAGCTCGCTTGGCGCGCCGGAGCCCTCAGCCGGGGTGCACGAGGGGCTTGCCCCTCGTATGCAAACGCGTTGCGACCCTTGCCAATATGCTTGATATTGCCTGCGGGCCGCGCCTTGCATTGGCGCGCCGAGCGAGCTCTGAAATGCAAGAAACTTATGGGACAGGACACTAGCGGATGGAAATTCCCCTGGACGCCCTGTCCGACGAAGCGCTTCTGGGCGTGATCGAGTCGTTCGTGCTGCGCGAGGGCACCGACTACGGGCACAGGGATTTCAGCCTGGAACAGAAGTGCCGGGCGGTGCGCCGTCAACTGGAGCGGGGCGAAGCCAGGCTGGTATTCGATGAAGAAACCCAATCGCCAGGCATCGTTCCTGCCGGTGACCTTGCCGGGTCAACCACCAGCCGCCAGTAGCGATTCGATGCCGTTCGCCACGGCCAGCAGGCCATGGTCGCCCAGCGTCGCACCCATCAGGTTCAGGCCCACCGGCGCATCGCCCGGTTCGTGAATGGGGATGGATACAGCGCACCGGTCGAGAAAGTTTGTGACGCTCGTATTGCGCAACGCCAGCGCGTTGATGCGCACATAATCCGTATCGTCCGCCAGCGCCTCGATAGTGGGTGCGACGAATGGCACGGTGGGGTAGATCACTGCGTCGAATTCCCGGATGGCGGCGTCTGCCGCGCCGATCAGGCGCCGGCGGTGGTGCAGCAGGTCGATGTAGTCGGCGGCGCTCTGCTCGGCGCCGTTCTCGATGCGGGCGCGCACCCGGGGGTCGTATTCCCCGGCATGGGCCGCGAGCATCGGCCGGTGCCAGGCGAAGGCCTCCGCCGATGCCAGGCCGCCCTTGGCATTGATGGCGGGAAGGTCGTCGAGCTCGGCCAGGCGCACGTCGGACACGGACACGCCCATCGCGGATAGCGTTGACAGGGCTCGGTCGAACGCCTTGGCGACCTTGTCGTCGATGTCGTCGAGCACAAGGTTGCCAAGGACGCCGAGACGTATGGAACCGGGCGACCTGCCGGACAGGTCCGGCGCCGGTTGCGATTCCGCCATGATCGAGTCGATCGATGCGCAGCAGGCCACGGAATTGGCCAGGGAACCGACCGAGTCCAGGCTGGACGACAGCGGATACACGCCGCGCCGCGGTATCCGTCGCGCGGTTGGCTTGAACCCGACGGTACCGCACAGGGCGGCGGGAATCCGGCACGAGCCGCCGGTGTCGGTGCCGAGCCCGGCCGCCGCCATTGCATCGGTTACCGAGACGGCGGCGCCGGAAGACGAGCCGCCTGGAATCCTGCCGGTCACCCGGTCGTAGGGGTTGCGGGGCGTGCCATGGTGCGGATTGAGACCGAGGCCGGAGAACGCGAACTCGGTCATGTTGGTGCGGCCGACGAACACGAATCCCGCGGCCCGGAGCCTGGCGATGGCGGGCGCGTCCCGGGAGGCCGGCGGGCTGTTGCCGAGCGCGGTAGAGCCGGCGAGCGTGCGTTCGCCACGCACGTTGAACAGGTCCTTCACGGAGATCGGGATACCGGCGAACGGCGAGGGCGCCTGCCCGGCTTTGCGCAGGGCGTCCATCGTGTCCGCCGTTTCAAGGGCCGCGCCGTTGACCGACGTGAACGTACGGGACCCTTCGCCCGCGGGATCGCCGATACGCTCAAGGCACGACTCCACCAGGCGACGGCTGGTCATGGAACCGTCCGCAAGCCCACGGGCAAGCTCCGCCAGGCTGCCGATCCGCCAATCCTGATCCCCGGGCAGGCTGTACTGGCGCCCGGTCACCGCTTTTTCCCCGGTTCGGGGCATCGCCGGAGCAGTGGATTCGAGCGAGGGGTTGCCCCCTCGCGCACCCCGGCTGAGGGCTCTTGCATGCGAGGGGTTGCCCCCTCGCGCTCCCCGGCTGAGGGCTCTTGCATGCGAGGGGTTGCCCCCTCGCGCTCCCCGGCTGAGGGCTCCCGGCCGCGCGTCCGGTCGCGCTTTAGAGGCTCGGTTGTTATCGTTGGCATCCGTTCACTCGATCATCGTTCGGGCTTCCCGTCAAGGAGACGGTCTGCCAGACCCAATCGAAATTCGTGTGCGCGAACAAGAGGTGTGGCAATGCGGGGGATATCGCCCTGTCGTAGCGGGCGCCGCCAGGCGACCTGCCGGAAACTGCAGACGCGTCTGCGACGGAAGGCGGTTGCATCGGTCTTGCCGGGGTTGTTGCTCGCCGCCGACCTCTGGGCGGGAGTCGAGCTTGCGACGTCCGTAGACAGGGTCGTCAGAATCACCACCGCGGACGACGACATTGAAACCCTGCTGCTCGACGCTGCCGGTGTCCGGCCCGGGGAGGAATTGCGTTATACCGTCGATTTCACGAATACGAGCAGCGAGATCATCGATCCCGGCATCATCGTGATCACCAACCCGGTCCCCGAAGCGGTGGAGTACCTGGAGGGAACCGCCGTCGGTAACGATACCGAAATCCTGTTCTCCGTGGACGGCGGCGCCAGCTTTGCGGGCCCGGAGAGCCTCACCGTCGTCGAGGGCGGCGTCCGGCTCCCCGCGGAGGCGCGGCACTACACCACGATACGCTGGACTTACGGCGGGATACTCGGGCCGGGGGAAGGCGGTTCAGTCGCCTTCGATGTGCGGTTGAAAGAGGAAGAAACGCCCACTGAGCCGGTATCCGACAGCGCCAACTGAATGACGGCGCGTCAACGGGCAGCGGGTGCCGCTTCCCGGTTCAGGGCTGGCTGTTTGCTTGCGGACCCATGGGGTGGCGGGTAATGTCTGCGCTCTTTTTTCCAGGCCGCCTGTTCGCGAACAAGGATTTGCAATGAGCAACGTTCGATCCAGGTTACCGCTGTGCCCTAGCAGCCCCGGGGGGAAAAACCCCCGGCAAAGAAAACCCCCGGCACCCCCCCCGGCGGGGGTGGGGGGGGGGGGAAATAATCGGCTAATTAATCGACAGCCCCCCGG
>JAPPHD010000033.1 GCA_028821125.1 Gammaproteobacteria bacterium | reverse complement strand
CAGGAACGTGCCCGCGGCCACTGATCCCGAATTATCAGTTGGAAGGAGCACTAGTCGCCTTCGACAACCCGGTGCAATTTGGCGAGCGTCCGTGCGCCTTCTGCCCGCCCACGGCACCTGTGCTTTAATCGCGCCGCGAGTAGCACAGGGGTCGGGGCATCGCGCCGCCAGGCCTCTTTTCTTCGGATCGGGTTCACAGATGAGTCAACTGTCAAGTCGACGACCGCCATCCAGATCGACTGAGGCAGGGCCTTGTCTGACATGAACAACCATCACTCCCCTGTCACCGCGGTTTCCGACTGGAGCCCGGGCAAGCGCCACTACACCTTTGCGCTCCTGTGCGTGGTGTGGGTGATGAGCCTCGTCGACCGGCAGATCATCGCCATCGTGCTGGAGCCGATAAAGCAGGAATTCCAGGCCAGCGACACCGCCATGGGGCTCTTGACCGGCCTCGTGTTCGCGGGATTCTACACACTGGCATCCGTGCCCCTCGGCCGCTGGGCCGATGTCGGCGTGCGGCGCACGATCGTCGCCGCGATACTGGGGTTCTGGAGCTTCATGACCTGCCTGGGCGGGGTCGCCCAGTCGTACCTGCAACTGGCGCTGACCCGGGTCGGCGTCGCTATCGGCGAGGCCGGGGCAAGCCCGGCAGCGCAGTCGATGGTTGCCGATCTCTATCCGCTCGCCCAGCGCGGTAGGGCGCTCGCCACCATGAGCGCCTTTGGCTCGCTCGGCATCTTTTTCAGCCTTTTCCTGGGCGGCTGGCTCAGTGACACGGTCGGTTGGCGGATGGCTTTCATTCTGGTGGGCCTGCCCGGGCTGCTTGTGGCGGTGCTGATCCGTCTCACCGTGGACGAACCGCCCCGCGGGATGTCCGACACGGTGCGCCAGGATGCTGCGCCGCCCGCCCTGGGCGAGGCGCTTAAGTATCTCTGGAGCATGAAGAGCTATCGGCTGATCGTGGTGGCGGTCGCGGTCGGTGGATTGGTCGGATTCGGCACCCTCGGGTGGGCGCCCGCCTTTTTCATGCGGGTGCACCAGATGTCGGCGAGCGAGGCGGGCCTGTGGTTCGGGATCTCGGTGATGTTCGGGCTGATCGGCGGCAACCTGTTCGTGGGGTGGCTGTCGGACAGGCTGGGCAAGCGCGACATCCGCTGGTACATGCGGGTCAGCGGCGGGGGCGCGCTGTGCGCCACGCCGTTCGGGATACTCGCGGCCTGGTGGCCGACGGCACCGGGTTCCGTGACCATGTTCGCGCTGTACCTGTTCTTCCTGGTCTTTCACCTGCCGCCCGCCCAGGCCATGGTGCAGACGCTGGTGCGTTCGCGCATGCGCGGCATGGCGGTGACCGGTGTTGTGTTCTGTCAGAATCTTATCGGCGCGGGGTTGGGTCCGTTGATCATCGGCGTGCTCAACGACCTGTTTGCGTCGCGCTACGGCGCCTACGCCACGCGCTACTCGTTATCGGTGACACTGACGCTGGTAGTAGTGACGGGCATCGCCGGCCTGACGGCGAATCGCTGGCTGATCCAGGACCATCGGAGAACCTGGCAGACCGGCTAGCTCACTCGTTCGCTTTGCGGCGCACACCGTCGATGAGCTGGCGGGACATGCGATAGCCGGCATCCGCCAGCTCCTCGAGAACCGGACTCACGGCAACGAGCAGACCCTGCGACTTCGCGGCAAGCAGCACCCCTGCCACACCCACCAGGCGTATTCCGGCACGCTGGGCGACCTTCCGGCCTTTGGCATCGTCGATCAGCAGGAACCTCGCGTTCCGTTCCAGGCAAAGCGCGATGGCTTGGGCTTCTCCGGCGTCCACGATACGGACAAGATTTGCGGCTTGCGCGTGGTCCGCGAGGGGGGTGATGCGCAACCAGCCTGCCGACAGCACTTCCCCGATCCGGGTTGCCCCGGGCCGCCCCGACCCGGCCTGAACCTCGTTGTGGACCGCAGGCGGAATGAGGCCGACGCCGAACAGGCTGCGAAGCAACTGCAGTTTCTCGACCCTGGACAAGGCGATCAGCGGCCCGGCATCGGCGACGAACGGGGGTTGTTTGTCGGGGGCAGACTTCCCGCCAGCATTGCCCGGACGTCCCCCGCGATGGTTCACGAGGCGTTATGCAACTCGTCTTCGAGTTCCGATGGCGAGTAGTCCACCGCCGCCACGCCGGCCTTGCCGAGCAGTTCCATGAACTCTTCCACACTCAGGTCGGCTACCTTTGCGGCTTGTGACAGAGTCAACTGGCGTTGTTCGAACAGCTGCAGTGCAAGTGACCGATGCACGCCGACATCAAGAAGTCGGTCGTCGAAGGGAACGGCGAGGATGGTTGGCCGCCCGTGCTTGGTGACGATTGCCAGCCGCCCGTCCTCGGCGTTCCGTAGCAGTTCGCTGGAACGCTGCCTCAGGTCTCGAACGCTGAATGAGGTAGGGAAAGTCATGTGATCGCCCCGTAGTTGTGTACACAAATCGTAGCATAATTCTGGATACGGTCATCAATGTTTCCCGCATGGCCAGCCAGACCGCACGCGGGCCTGACGTGAGGCGCAGTCATACTCGATCAGGGTTGTTCGGGTCCCCCGTGTTGGAGGGTCACATGACGATGGCCTCGCTTGCCAGCAGCTCGGCGAACTCGTCCGTATCGAGCTGCAGCCAGTCCTCCAATACCTCCATCGAGTTGGTGGCGTAGCGCGGCCCCGGCTCGAAGCGCGGCATTGCGCTCGTGATGCGAAATGAATTGGCAACCATTAGCGACGACCCCAGCTTCGAGTGCTCGCGGGTGAAGTAGTGCTCTCGGAACGCGAGTTGCGGGTCGTTGAGCAGGTCCTGCCCGTCACAGACGAGATGGGCGCGGACACCGCGTGCCTGGAGTTTGGCCGCGAGTTCTCCCGGGTCGTGGCCTGCGGTCCAGGCGGCGAGGGCGGCGTCCAGCTCTTCCTGGCGGGCGAGCCGTTCCTGGGCTGGCGCATTGGTGGAAAACGCTTGCGCATGGCATTGGGGAGAAGTTCGTGCAGCGCGCGCCACTCGATGTCGCTGGTGACGACGATGGCGATCCAGCGCTCCCTGCCCTTGCCCGGGTAGACGCCGTGCGGTGCGTCAATGGGCGAACCATTACCGCGCCGCTCCGGCGAAACCCCGGTAACACCGTATTCGATCAGTGCCGGCTGCAGATACAGCATGATCGCTTCGCGCTGGGAGACGTCCAGGTACTGGCCTTCCCCGGTTCGGTGACGGTGCTCCAGGGCGCAGATCAACGAGGCGATGGCCATCCAGGGCCCGATGAAATCCGGCAGCACCTGAGAGCAGTTCGCGTCCCTTTGCAAGCATCCTATGTTCTGGAGCGGCAGGAGCACGAAGATGCCCCGGCGGCAAAGGAGGCTTTCCGAAAGCTGCTCCAAAGAACGGCACGGGCGTTCGCTCAACGTGGATCATTGTCGTTGCCACAGCACAGAGTTTCCGGACGCCCCGCCCGTAAGGCGTCTTCGTCATCGTTGCTAGCGAATGTCGCTTGGTACATACTTGCCGTGATGTCAGAATCTCGGGCGCGATTGTTCGAGCGGCGCTCCCGATTGATTCTGGATAAGCTCAAGGGGGGAATCATGATCAGCAGCACGGGGCGTCGGCTAACGACGTCGTGGTGGATGTTCGCATTGTTGTGCCCGGTCGGTCTGGTGTGGGCACAGGAGGGAGGCGTAGCTCAGGGCAGCGCGGGATCGCCGCCGACAGCCGCGCGGGGCATTGTGGAAGAAGTCGTGGTTACGGCGCGCCGGCGCGAGGAATCGCTCCAGTCCGCGCCGTTGGCGGTGACGGCGTTCACTGGAGAACAGATCGAGCGACTCGTTATCGACGACATCAGCGAATTTTCCCAGTTCACGCCGGGGCTCTTCGCCCAGAACTCCCCCGCAACTAATTCCGGAGTGGCGTTGGTCATCCGGTCACTCAGTCATCAACAGAACGTGATCACGGGCGATGCGGCGGTCGGCGTGTATGTCGACGGTGTATACGTGCCACGCGTGCAGGGGTCGAAGTTCGATCTGCTCGACCTGGAGCGGGTTGAGGTTCTCAAGGGGCCGCAGGGTACGTTGTTCGGCCGCAACACGACGGGCGGAGCAATCCAGTTGATCTCGCGGGCGCCGAGCGGGAATTTCGGTGGGAACGGCAGGATCGCGCTGGGTACCGAATCGTTCCGCGACCTGAGCGGAGCGATCGAATTTCCCATCACGGACACCCTAGCGGGGCGACTCGCTGCGAGTTGGACCAAGCGCGACGGCTACGGGCGTAATACGCTTCTGAACTTCGACGTGGACGACAAGGACTCGCGGTCCTGGCGCGCCTATTTCGACTGGAATCCCTCGGAGCGGGTCAATGTGGCCTTCGTTCACGATGGCGGCAGGCGCGAAGAGTCCGGTGCGCTGAACCAGCCGATCGGCGTCGATCCGACGGGTCTGGGGAACTTTTTCACCGGCGGCGCGCTGCTCGCCGCGGAGCAGCGCGCACAAGTCGATCCGCGCCGAGTCAGGAGCGATCTGGATCCCAGAAATCTGTCCACCGCGTTCGGTTCTTCGGTCAAGGATCTGTCGGAAGTCAACGATCTGGGCTTCGCCCTGAACACGAAAATCAGCTTCGAACACTTCGACTCCCGGACCATTCTCGGTTACCGGACGCTCGAGGTGATCGACTGCGAGGACCTCGACGGCACCGAGGTGGAGTTTTTGCAGGGGTGTCTCCATCTGGATCAGTGGAACTTCTCGGCGGAGCAGCAGTTTCTGGGCACGGCGCTGGACGGACGTCTGGACTGGATCGTCGGCGGGTACTACTTCAGGGAAAAGGGTAAGGACGCCAGCAACTTCTTCGCGGTGATCGCGACCACGCACCAGATCGGCCATGTCGAGAACGATGCAGCCTCGGTGTTCGGTCAGGCCTCGTATCAGCTGCCCTGGGTGAACGGACTGAGCCTGACCGCCGGCGTGCGCATGAACTTCGATGACCGCAAGCTGCGGGCCGAGCATCAGCTTCCGAACGGTACCTGCATTCTCGACAAAGACATCCTGGTCGATCCCGCTATCTGTTCAGCAACGGTAAGCGAGAGCTTCAATGAACCCACATGGACATTTGGACTGGAATACCGGATATCCGACGATCAGCTGCTCTATCTCGCTCATCGTCGAGGGTATCGCACGGGCGGATTCACTCTGCGGGGCCAGAACGCCTTCCAGTTGCAACCGGTTAGCGAAGAGATCGTTTCGGACGTTGAGATCGGCCTGAAGAGTGAGCTGTTCGATCGCCGTCTGCGAGCCAATCTGGCCATCTTCTATGCGGACTACGAAGACATTCAGAGGACGATCGTAGTCGTCTCGCCTGCCGGAGATCTGCAGAGTCTGCTCCGCAATGCGGCAAAGGCGTCAATCTATGGCGGCGAATTCGAGCTGACCGCGTATCCGATCCCTGAATTGGAGCTCCGTTCGGGGCTGGGGGTCTCGATCGCCCGCTACGACGAATTCATCGAACGGGGGACCGGCTTGGATCTTTCGGACAACCGGTTCCGCAATTCACCTGATTATCAGATCAATGCGTCCGCCCGCTATACGCTGCCGACGCGTCACGTGGACAGGAGAGACATCGGCCTGTTCTCATTCCAGGTGACTTACAACTGGACGTCCGAATTCTACATGTCGGACATGAATAGACCGCACCTCAAGCAGGGGGCTGGGAGCTTGTGGGGGCTCACCGCGGATTGGGAGGAGATGTTCGGCAGCCGCATGTCCACCTCGTTCTTCGTCAAGAATCTAGCCGGCCGCGAGTACCTGGCCGCCGCTGTGGATTTGACCAACATCGGCTACTCCACAATCCAGTACGCCCCGCCGCGGACGGTGGGCCTCAGTTTGCGGTATGACTTCTGAGGGGTCGGTGGCGTATCGTTTGGAGATTCTGGACATTCCGGACGTTCCGGAAGGGAGTCTGCGGGGCGCGGTGGCCCTCGTGACCGGTGCCAGTCGTGGCACAGGTCGTGCGATTGCGCTCGAACTGGCCTACGATCGGGTGCCGAATCGCCAAATGGGCTATGGCCACGGTCCGCATCGCTGCCTGAGCATCCACCTCCCCCTTGTTCCTGTGTAACAAGCCCGCCCACTACCGTCGATTCAGGAGTCGAAATGGACATCTCCGGTCTCGAGTTCTTCATCGGCGGGTTCGCTAACCCTTCGGCGGCAGGGGGTCGAGTGGCAGCCGTCGCCCGCCGAGTGGAAGAGGAAGGCTACGATGGATGGTGGGTGGCTGACAGCCCCGCGTTAGCTTATGACCCCTACGTCGCGCTCGCCATCGCCGCGACTGCGACTACTCGGATCAAGCTCGCCGTATATGTGACGAATCCGTTCTCACGACACGCTATCGTCACCGCGTCCAGCGCTGCGGCACTGCAGGCCGAGTCCGGGGGCCGGTTTGTCCTGGGCATTGGGCGCGGTGACTCCGCCCTCGCTCACATCGGCCTCGCACCGGTAGCTGTCCAGGCCTTTCGCCGATCACTTCGGTGTATCCAGGCCTACCTCCGGGGCGAAGTGGTCCCTTTCCGTCCCCAGGAGGGCGAGTTGCTCGGAGTAGCACCCCTGTCGTCACTCGGCTACGAAGATGTTCCTAAGGGCAGCCGGGTAACTTGGCTCCCGGACACCAACCTGAAGGTGCCAGTCGAGGTCGCTGCTTCGGGTCCGAAAGTCCTACGGGTGGCCGGGGCGCTGGCCGACCGAGTGCTCATCTCCGTCGGAGCCCATGCCGAGCGCGTACAGTGGGCGATCGACGAGGCCCGGACGGCGCGATCGCAGGCCGGGCTCGACCCGTCGCTGTTGGGGGTAAGCGCACAGGTGTGCCTCAACATCCATCCGGACAAGGCCAAGGCCATCGATCTGTGTCGGTGGAAAGTCGCCTCAGCGAGCCGGTTCTCGGCTATGCAGGGCCGTCCCGCAGGCCCGGCCAGCGAAGAGGACCGGCATACCATGGAACGGGCCCGCGAGATGTACGACATGAATCGCCACGGCCACCATCTGAACTCTGTGGGATCCATCGCCGACAACGCATTCGTCGAACGCCACGCCATTGTTGGAACTCCCGATCAGTGCATTGAGCGGTTCTGCCAACTGGTGCACGCAGGCATTGACCGGTTCGTTATCGGCAGCGGCTTGTCTCCCGACGCGGATGAGCTGATCACCCCACAACTTCTTGCGCAGGAAGTCATGCCGGCCGTGCGGGCGGAGATCGCCAAGTACCCACCCGCCCGCTTCAGCTCCGCTTCCCGGGGATGAAGTAGTTCGATTGTTCGCCCATCGACCCCGCTACGAAATTCCTACACCACTACCGGGGACACCAACATCAGCGTTGTCTTGCCCGTCTGCCGGGGACCGAACAGGAAACTGCTTCGTTTGTCCAGCATGTGCCGGGCATCCAGAAATCGGGTTATGGACAGTTGTTTCATAGTGACAAACAACAATTAATTGGTGTCCAACTTGTAACGCTGACGGAGCCCCGCAACGGGCTACATGACGATGGCCTCGGCCGCCAGCAGGTCGGCGAACTCGTCCGCACCGAGCTGCAGCCAATCCTCCAGCACCGCCACCGAGTCCCTGGCATAGCGCGGCCCCGGCTCGAATCGGGGTTCGGCGCTGCTGATGCGAAACGAGTTCGCAACCATCAGCGACGGCCCCAGCTTCGAGTGCTCGCGGGTGAAATAGTGCTCCCGGTAAGCAAGCTGAGGGTCATCGAGCAGGTCCTGGCCATCGCAGACGAGATGCGCGCGCACACCGCGCACCTGGAGCCTGGCCGCGAGTTCATTCGGATCATGGCTTGCAGTCCAACCGGCGAGTGCCGTGTCCAGCTCTTCCCGGCGGGTGAGCCGTTCCAGGGTTGGCAGATCAGCGGTAAAGCGTGTGCGCAGGGCATCGGGGAGAAGTTCGTGTAACGCGCGCCATTCGGCATCACTGGTGACGGCGATAGCGATCCAGCGCTCCTTGCCCAGGCCCGGATAGACGCCGTGCGGCGCATGAATGGGCGAGCTGTTGCCGCGCCGCTCCGGCGATGCTCCCGTTACGCCGTATTCGATGAGCGCCGGCTGCAGGTACAGCATGATCGCTTCGCGCTGGGCGATGTCCAGATACTGGCCTTCCCCGGTTCGGCTGCGGTGCTCGAGGGCGCAGATTAGCGAGGCGATGGACATCCACGGCCCGATGAAGTCCGGCAGTACCTGGTTGGGCCCCTGGGGCTTGCCCTGGGGGTAACCGGTCAGGTAGTCGAGGCCGCTCATGGCCTGCAGGTGATTGCCCAGTCCGGGCTGGTCCGCCCGCGGCCCGGTCTGCCCCTGCATGGACAGGCTCATCATGATGATGTCGTCGCGGATGGCCCGGAAATTCTCATAACCGTAGCCCAGGCGAGCCGCGGTACCCGGGGTGAAATTCTCGCAGACGATGTCGGCCTGTGCGGCCATGCGATGGATCAGTTCGCGTCCCCCGGGGTGGTTGATGTCGATTCCCAGGCTGCGCTTGCCGGCATTGATGCTCACGTAGACCGAGCTGCCGTCCATGGACGGATGGCCCTGGGGATAGGGCCCCGTCATCCGCAACGTATCGGGACGGCCTCGGAACTCCAGCTTGACCACGTCGGCGCCGAAAATCGACAGCATGCGCGTGGTCAGCGGGGAGACGATGGCCCAGCCGAAATCGAGGACGCGAACGCCCGAGAAGGGGAGCGAACCCGCTGAGGCCTGATATGGGACGTCCAGGCCGTTTTCGGGGGCATCCCACTCCGTGCGCACGGCCTCGGTATCCGCATCCCACACGGGAGGCTTGTTGGCGATCTCGACCGTATAGGCTGTGGACCGCGCCGGCCGGGAGACGATCTTGACGGATTGCCCATGTGGCAGTTCGAGGGTGCCGAACGCCCCGCGGGCGAGCAACTGATCGCTGTTGGCCACTTCTTCGAGGCTATGCACCGCGAACAGCAGGACGCGGCGCTCCAACGCCTCTCGATCGATCTCCTGCTTGGTGCGCCCGGCGAAGAAACCCCCCACGACCCGGTTGACCTGTTCGATCAGCTCCACCGTCAGATCGCCGGTGCCCATCTTTTCCCAGGGCGTTTCCAGAAGCTCGACAGCCTCGGGCACGCCTTCGTCGCGCATCCATTCGAACATGGGCTCGTTCTTGCGCCCCATGCCGGGGCCGGTCCACAGGTTCCAGGTCAGATAACCGTCCGCGCAACGCCAGAACGCCTTGCGGGTGAGCTTCGGTCCGCTCACGGTCAGCGGTGCCTCTCCGCGCCGGGCGGGCAGGTTGTCGATGTGCGCCATGTACTCGGTGAGGTAGAGCAGGCAGGCGACGCTTTCCTGGCGCGAGACATCGATGCGCGCGCCTTCCCCGGTCCGGTGCCGCTGGGCCAGCGCGATGAGCACGGCGCAGGCTGCCTGGGCGCCTGCCACGCCCCTGGCCAGTGGGGCGCCGATCTGCGCCGGGGGATGGTCCGCATCGCCCGAAAGAAACAGCAGCCCGCCGGCGGCTTGGGCGACGAGTTCGCTGTCGAGCCAGTCGGCGTGCGGACCGGCGAGGCCGAAAGGACTGACGGTGACGTGGATCAGGCTCGGGGAGGATTCGCGGGGATCGAAATCGAGGGGGTTGCCGGGGTCGCCATCGATCACCACGTCTGCAACGCGGCACAGTTCGGCCAACACATCGGCTGACCCGGACTCGTCCAGCGCCAGGCTGCGCTTGCCGGCATTGGTTGCCAGCCACGCAAAGTCTCCGCGGCGGGCGCGGCTCGGCCCGCGCTCGGCGAGCACCACATCGGCGCCGAACAGGGTGAGCACCTGACCGCAGATCGGTGCGGTCACTCCGGACAGGTCCAGCACCCGGATGCCGGCGAGCGGCAGCGGGCGGCTGTCTGCCCGAGGCGTGGAATTCATACTTGGCCCCTCGTTTGTGACTCCTGCGTTGCCGAACGCTGGCGCTGGGCATGATCGGAACCGATGGTAAACGAAGCGCGCAACGCGACGCAGGCGGCCATGACGGCACCAATCATCACCACTCCCAGGGAATATCGAATCGCCTCCAGGCCGAACTGAGGTTCCAGAAAGTCATTGACGGCACCGATCAAAATCGGTGCCAGGCCGATGCCGATCAGGCTTTGGAACAGGCCGATGATCACCACCGCCATGGCTCGCATGCGCAATGGCGCCAGGGTCTGCGCAATGGCGTAGCAGGGTGGGTTATGAAAGACGACGAAGAACTGAAACAAAAACGACGCAATCAGCGCCACCGTTGCGCTGGGCGCGAAAACGAACAACAGACCGAAGGGAAACCCGAGGGCAGGCCCGATGGCGGCTATTCGCATGTACCAGCGAATGTCCTTCTTTCCAGCCCAATCGGATATGAACCCGGCGGTGAGGCTGCCGAGCATGAACGCCGCCATGGTGGCGAGGCCGAATCCGGCTCCGGCCTCGGTGCCGGTCATGTCGTGTACGCGGCGGAAAAAGGTAGGCCCCCACATGAGTTGGCCGTAGCCGCACAGGGCAACGAAGGCCGCGATGGCGACGACGTGGCGGTACGTCGGGATTTTTCTCAGAAAAGCGAATGCCTGCCGGATGCGAGGGGCATGCTCGTCGTCCACAAGGCCATCGGCGGCGCCGCGCCGGGGCTCGGGCAGAAACCGGTAAACAAAGGCAGCGAGCAGCAACCCCGGCGCTCCGACGATGAAAAACGCAGTGCGCCAGGTGAACGTGTCGGAGAGCCAGCCTCCCAGGAGGACGCCGAGCCCGATGCCGAAAGAGCTGAATGCCGACAGCGTGGCCAGCACCGTCGCACGAGAACTCAACGGAAACAGATCCGAGAGCATCGACTGGCTGGTGGGGCCTGCGCCGGCCTCGCCGATGGCGACGCCAACGCGCGTGATGGCGAGTTGAATGAAAGACTGGGCGATGCCTCCAAGGGTGGTCATCAAGCTCCAGAAACCGAGACACGCTGCCAGCACCACCTTGCGTGAGCCGCCGTCGGCCCAGCGCGCAATGGGGAACGCCGCGGTGGCATAAAAGGCGGCGAAGATCATGCCGGTCAGCAACCCCATGGCGGTATCGGAGGCGCCGAACTCCGCCTTGATGGGTTCCAGGACGATGGTGATGATCTGCCGGTCCACCATGTTGACCACCGCGACCACGCACAGGGTGGCCAACACGAAGTGGCGGCGCGGATCGGGCTCCACCTGGACAGGCGCCAGTGGATCCTGACTCGGTCGTGTCCCGGTGCCCCGGGTGGATGCGCTGGAGATGATCTGGCCTGCCGGGTCAGCGCGGCGCACGGCGATGACCGCTGGTTACGCTGAGGGTGCTGCCGTTCATCGTGGCCGTCCCACAGATCGCGATGGTCATGACGCGGATACCCTGGTCGCGGGCCATCTCTGAAGCGCCACCGGCCAGGACGGCATTGTGGTCTTGTGTTTCCATGAACCGTACAAAAGTATAAATTATCTAAACAGGTGTGGGTGCGGACAGGATTACGCAAACCTTTGCGATCAGCGAGTCGGCTGACACCGACTGAATGGAGGCAACCGGGGGTGACATGAAAACGGCTATCGCCATAGGCGGCGTGGAGGCGGACAGGAAAGGCGGTTTCACGCGCTCGGTCGAATACGCACTCGAGTGCGAAAAACTCGGTGTTGACGTGGCCTGGTCGGCTGAAGCCTGGGGCACCGATGCGTTCACTCCGCTCGCCTATCTTGCCGCGAAGACCACGAGGATGCGCCTGGCTTCGGGCATCGCGCAAGTCAGCGCGCGGGCGCCGGGCAACATCGCCATGACCGCCCTGTCCCTTGCGGCGATGAGCGAGGGCCGGTTCATGCTCGGGCTGGGGGTGAGCGGCCCGCAGGTGGTCGAGGGCTTGCACGGCGTGCCTTTTGCCCACCCGCTGGCGCGCATGAAAGAACTGGTGGACATACTGAAGCTCGCATTCGCGGGCGAAAAGCTCCGCTACCAAGGCCAACACTATATGCTGCCCCTGCCGGGCGGCGAAGGGAAAGCGCTGCGGCTGGCCCATCGGCCGAATGCGGACATTCCGATCTTCCTCGCGACGCTCGGGCCGAAGGCCCTGGAGTACACCGGAGAAGTGGCGGATGGATGGATCGGCACCTCGTTCACGCCAGCGACGGCAGAGTCGTACTTCGAGCCCATGCGACGTGGCGCCGCGCGGGCCGGCCGGAACTTCGACGACATTGAGCTTGCCGTGGGCGCGGTTGTCGGCGTGGGGGACAACGTTGAGGAGATGATTGCGGGGCGCAAACCTGCACTCGCATTCCAGCTTGGTGGCATGGGTTCCCCGAAAACCAACTTCTACAACCAGGCCTATCGACGGATCGGCTACGAAGATGTGGCCGTGGACGTGCAGCGGCTTTGGGTGGCGGGCAGGCGCGACGAGGCGGTTGCCCGGATTCCGGACGAGATGGCCCTGCAGGCCAGCGTCATCGGCACCAGGGACATGGTTCGTGACCGCTTGCGGGAGTATGCGGAGAGCGGCATCGACATTCTGCAACTCCAGGTCATGGGGCGGGGAACCGACGCCAAGCTGGAGACCATCGAACTCGTGCACGGGCTGATCGAAGAAAACCAAGCTGCGTAAAAACCGTTCGGCCCGGTATGGAAATTAACGAACGCATCAAAGAGCTGTTCAGGGACGAACCCGATGCGCCGGCGGTTTTCTACGAGGATGAAACCTGGACGTGGGGAGATCTCGCCCGTGTAAGCAACGGGTTGCGACATGCGCTCGCGGCGGCGGGCGTACCCGATGGAGAAGGCGTGGGCCTGGTGCTCCGGCAGCGTCCGCATTGCTTCGGCGCCTACCTGTCCGTGTTCGCCATGCGCCGTTGCGCGGTGCTGGTTACCCCCATTCAGCCGGACGCGGCGATCCGTGCAGACCTCACGGCCTTGCGGCCGGCCGTGCTGGTGGCGGATGTGGATGACTGGCAGCGCCCGGGTTTTCGGGAGGCGCTGCACACAACAGGCACCCTGGGCATCGAGCTGACCGCCGACCGGCAACAGCCGGTACGGGTCGTGCCGGGGCTCGAGCGCGTGGGTTCAGGCCCCCACTACGAGCCGGTCGCCGACTCGGCGGTGACGATTCTGACCAGCGGCACCACCGGGCCGCCCAAGCGCGTGCCGGTGGCGTACCGGTTTTTCGCAAGCGAGCGGCCGGTCAAGCCGCGTCCACCGGGACAGCGCGGCGTAGCCATTTCCGCAGTGCCGCTGGTGAGCCTGGGTGGCGTCCTCGGTGCGGCGGCCGCCGCATGGCGTGGGCGTCCGACCGTGCTCATGGAGCGCTTCGACATCTGGCGCTGGGCGGAGACGGTGCGAAAGTACAAGCCGCGCCAGTTGGCCGCGCCGCCGGCGGTGCTGCGGATGCTGCTCGACAACGAAGTGCCCCGGGAATACCTGGTCAGCGCATCGGTCTTCCGCGCGGCGTCCGCTGCCCTGGACCCGGCAACCGCGGACGAATTCGAGGCGGCCTACGGCATACCGGTGATTACCGCCTATGGCGCAACGGAGTTTCTGGGCCCGGTAACGGGTTTCGTCGGTGACGATCTGGCCCTTGTCAAGGAGAAGCGCGGCAGCGTCGGTCGTGCGCTGCCGGACACCGGTGTGCGGATCGTGGACCCGGACACGGGCGGCGAGTTGCCGCGCGGCGAAGTCGGCCTGCTGGAAGCCGATCCGCCGCGGCGTCCGGCGGATGCGCTCAAGGGGTGGATACGGACCAACGACCTGGCGCGCATGGACGGGGACGGGTTCGTCTGGATCGAGGGCCGGGCCGACGACGTGCTGGTGCGGGGCGGATTCAAGGTTCCGGCCAATGCAGTGGGCGAGGCGCTGCGGCTGCACCCCGGCGTGGCCGATGCGGTGGTGGTGGGGCTGCCGGACGACCGGCTCGGCCAGGTACCCGCCGCGGCCGTGGTAATGCGTGAGCACGCCTCGGTATCGGCGGACGAACTGAAGGCGTGGGTCGCGGAGCGCGAACCGGGCTACTGCGTGCCGGTGCGGGTGGCGTTCGTGGACGCCCTGCCGCGCAACGCCATGTTCAAGATTCTGGTGAACGAGGTGCGTGCGCTGATCGAGTCCGAAGCGGGATCGGCGAAACAATGACTTTCGGAGTTTCCGAAGAACAGGCGCGCCTGCGAGAGCTGGCGCTCCGTCTTCTCGACGGGTGACTCGTGGTACCTTTGATAAACAGGATCGGATACAGGGAGTGGCGATGGAACTCGGAGTAAAAGGCAACGCCTACATCATCGTGGGCGGCACGCGCGGCATGGGCTGGGAGACGGCCCGCCGCCTGGCGGGCGACGGCGCCGAGCTTGCCATCGTCGGGCGCACGGAGGCCACGGCCCGCGAGCTTGCCGCTGAATTGCAGGCCGAGTCCGGCGCAAAGGTGATCGGCTTCGGCGCCGACGCAAGCCGGCCCGGTGAAGTGGAGCGGGCGGTGCAGCGCGCCATCGACGAACTCGGAACCGTTCGGGGCCTGCTCACCACGCCCGGCTCCACCGACCGTAACGGCACCCTGCTGGAGATGAGCGATGAGGACTGGGAGGTCAACTTCCAGGACGTGCTCATGAGCCAGGTGCGCAGTTGCCGGGCGATCGTGCCGCACCTGCTGGAACACGGCGGGGGCCAGCTCGTCACCACGGCCGCCTATTCGTCGCGCGCGGCCAAGTCGTTTCTCTTTGCCTACGCGGCATTGAAGGCGGCGCTGGTGAATTTCACCAAGAACCTGTGCAAGACCTATGGCGCCCAGGGCATCCGCGCCAACTGCGTGTGCCCCGGTGCCATCGAGACGGACGTGCTCATACGGCGCCGGCACCTGGCGGCCAAGGAGTACGGCCTGCCACTGGACAAGGCGTTGGAACACGTGATGATCGAGGAATGGAAGCTGCCGGTGGCGATGCAGTCGATCGGCAAGCCCGGCGATGTCGGCGACCTGATGGCGTTCCTGCTGTCGGAACGCGCGGCGTACATGACCGGCGCCACGGTCAACATCGATGGCGGGACGGATTTCTAGCCGCCGTTCGTGCTCGAGCAGCCGGCGTGCGGCATCTTCATCGAGCTTGCGCATGCCTGCTTTCGGCGCCCCGAACGAAGATGCGCCGGGCACGTCGACACCCAACGTCATGAATCGCGTAGATTCAATCATTTGAAGAGTCGCACGATGAAAGATCAAAGCCCTGCCGATGCGCCCGTACTCCGCACTGAGGTCAACGAGCGAATCGGCGTGATCACCCTCAACCGCCCGCACCGCCTGAACGCATTGAACGGCGCGCTCATCGACGCCCTGGATGGAGCCGTTCGGGAAATGGCGGCGGATGACGGCGTGAAGGTGGTGGTGCTCACCGGGTCGCCCAGGGGCGACGCCCCCGGGGGATTCTGCTCCGGCGGCGACATCAAGGACGGTGGCGGGCCGCGGAGGGGCACGATGGGAGCCGACCCCGATGCGCCCGAGGACGATCTCACCCGCTACGACATGCACGCGCCGATGCTGCTGCACAACATGCCCAAGCCGGCGATCGCCATGATCGGCGGCCCCGCCATCGGGGCGGGTTGCAGCCTGGCGGCGGCGTGCGACCTGCGCTATGCGTCGGACGATGCGGTATTCGCAACCAACTTCTCGGCCAACGGCCTCTCCGGCGACTACGGGGGTTCGCTGTTCTGGACCCGCGTCATGGGCACGGCACGGACCCGCGAGTTCTACTACCTCAACGAACGGCTGTCGGCACGGCGGGCTTACGAATGGGGCATGCTGAACCGGGTATTGGCGCCGGCCGAATTGCGCGACTACACGATGTCGGTGGCGCAGAAATTGCTGCGGGTGCCGGCAACGCTCCTGGCGCTGGTCAAGAACAACCTGACCGAGGCGGAGGAGGAGGCCGACCGGCGCCGTTACCTGTTCGACCTCGAAGCGCGCAACCAGCGCCAGGCCGCGAAGCACATCGTCGAGCCCTTGCGCGGTATGGCGGGGGAATAATCATATATATAATTTCAAGTTTATTTGTATTGCTCTAAAATCTGCGGGGTTGTGGCGCGGGACGCGCGCGCCCCGCAACAGCCGATTCGGGAGGCCGACATGGATCTGAGCTACGGCGTGGAATACGAGGCGTTCCGCGAGGAGGTGCGCGCGTTCATCGCCGAGAACTGGTCACGCCGGGATGCCCGCGACCCGCAACGGGTGACGGCGTTCCGGCTGAGGGCCACCGCAGCCGGCTACCTGTACCGCAACATCCCGCGCCGTTTCGGCGGCAGCGAGCAGCCCGCGGACGTGCTGCGCGCCCAGGTCATCCACGAGGAGTTCTCCGCTGTGCGGGCGCCCATGGAAATAGCGGGCAACGGTGTGCGCATGCTGGTGCCGACGCTGCTCGAGTGCGGCGCCTCCTGGCAGCAGGAAAAATTCATACCGCCCACGGTGCGCGGCGAAGTCGACTGGGCACAGGGTTACAGCGAACCCGGGTCCGGCAGCGACCTGGCATCGGTGCGCACCCGTGGCGAACTGGTGGGCGATGAGTGGATCGTCAACGGGCAGAAGATCTGGACCAGCCGCGCCCAGCTCTGCCGGTACATGTTCGCGCTGGTGCGAACCGAGCCGGACGCCCCCAAGCACCAGGGCATCTCCTACCTGCTGCTCGACCTGCATCAGCCCGGCGTCACCGTTCGCCCCCTGAAACAGATTACCGGCCAGAGCACGTTCAACGAGGTGTTCTTCGACGATGTGCGCACGCCCGCCGACTGGATCGTCGGCCGGCGGGGCGAAGGCTGGCAGGTTTCCCGGGCCACCCTCAAGCACGAGCGGACGGGGATCGGCAACGCGGAAACCTACCTGGAGCAGTTTGCCAAGCTCGTGAACGTCGCCAGGAGCACGGCCAGAAACGGCCGGCCCGCCATCGAAGACCCGATCGTCAGGGACCGGCTCGCCGAGATAGAGGGCTACCTTCAGGCGCACAGGTATTCCACGTTTCGCCAGCTCAGCATGAACCTTGCCGGCAGGAACCCGGGCCCGGTGACCACCATGAACAAACTCGTGGTCACCAACCTGGGGCACCTGATCGCCGCGCTTGCGCAGGAGCTGATCGGCGATGCGAGCCTGCTGCTGCCGGTCTACGAGCCCGGCCGCAAGGTGGGCAACGAGCGCTGGATGAACCAGTTCTTCGGTTCGCTGGGCATCGCCATTGCCGGCGGCACCTCGAACATTCAGCGCAACATCATCGGCGAGCGTGGCCTCGGCCTGCCCCGCGACAGGACCGGGGACGCCTCGTGAACTTCGATCTCTCCGAAGAGCAGTCAGCGCTCCAGGACTCCGTCGGCCGGCTGCTGCGCAACGAACTCGAACAGACCCGGCTCCTGGAGATTTTCGACAGCGAAGACGGGCACGATGTGCGGCTGTGGCGGGCGCTCGGCAAGCTGGGCGTGCTGGGTCTCATGATTGATGAAAAGCATGGGGGAACGGGGCTCAAGATGCTCGATGCCGCCGTGGTGACCGAAATCCTCGGGTATCACGGCACGCCGGGCCCCTACCTTGGCCATGTGGCGGCGGCCCTGGCCATTTCGCTGGGCGGTAACGATGCTCAGAAGGAGCGCTGGCTGCCGCGGCTGGCCGATGGCGACTGTGTGGGCACGGTTGCCCTGGCCGAGAGCGGCGATGCATGGCAGCCCGACGAATGGGCGTTGCCGGGACAGGCCGCACTGAACGGCGCCAAGCGCAACGTGCTCTATCCCGGGCAGGCCGACCTGATGGTGGTCGGCGTGGCCGGCGGCGGGCTGGTGCTTGTGGAGAACCCGGCGCAGAGCGTCGAAGTGACCCCGCTGCCTTCCCTGGATGCAACCCGGCGTATCGCGCACGTCACATTCCGGGACACGCCCGCCGTGCCGCTCGGCGGGTCGGCCGGACGGCTCAGGGATGCGCTTCTGGTGCTGCTCGCCGCCGATGCCTTCGGCGGAGCGCGGCGATGCATCGACATGGCCGTCGACTATGCGCTCACCAGGGAACAGTTCGGCCAGGTGATCGGGGCGTTCCAGGGGCTGAAGCACCAGCTCGCCAACGTGGCCGCCGACGTGGAGCCGGCCCGCGGCCTGTACTGGTACGCGGCGCACGCCTACGATGCGGTGCCGGACGATGCGGAACGCATGGCCGCCCTGGCGAAGGCGCATATCGCCGAGCGCTTCCTGCACGCCGCCCGGGAGACCACCCAGGCGCACGGAGGAATCGCCTACACCTGGGAGTTTCCACTGCACGTCTGGCTCAAGCGCGCGGTCTTCGACCGAGCCTACATGGGTTCCACCAGCGTACACCGGGCGCGGGTGGCGGATCTTTCCGGTTGGGCGCAGGCGGGGTGAAGGCAGCGGCGACGAAGCACGCGGATGAACCTGCACACCTTCAGCCCGACCTCGAGCCTCTGGGCTGGCCGGCGCTGAGTCTCGTTCTTCAAGGGTTCGCGGGAGGCGACCATGAGTGACAACGACTATGCGGTGACCGATCAGGTGGCGCTGGTAACCGGCGGCGGCGGCGGTATCGGGGCCGGAATCGCCCTGGCGCTGGCGCGCCACGGCGCCCATGTGGCGGTGCTGGACATCGAGGCGGTGCGCGCACGCCAGGTAGCCGGCCAGGTCGAGGGATTGGGCCGCCAGGCGCTGCCTCTGGTGGCGAACGTGATGGAAACGGACCAGTTGCGCCAAGCCATTGCCGAGGCGGACGAGCGCTTCGGCCGCATCGACATCCTGGTCAACAATGCCGGCGGCGTGAACGGCCGTCCTTTTCTCAAGCAAAGCGAGCGAAGCTGGCGGCGGCACATCGAAATCAACCTGGTGAGCATGCTGGCGGCCACATCCGAGGTGGCGAAAATCATGATCCGCGAGGGGCGTGGCGGCGCCATCGTCAACGTGTCGAGCATCGAGGGCCAGCGCGCGGCGCCGTACTTCGCCGTGTACGGGGCCTGCAAGGCGGGCATGCTGAGCTTCACGCGCAGCATGGCGCTGGAACTGTCGTCCCACGGCATCCGCGTCAACGCCATCGCGCCGGACCATACCGTGACTCCCGGCAACCGGGGCAACCGTACCGGCCCGGTGGATGAAAGCCAGTGGACGGTGCCGACGCGTGAGCAACTCGATTCCACCAACCGCCTCATTCCCCTGGGCCGCGAGGGCCACGTGGACGAGTGCGGCAACGCGGCGGTATACCTGGCGTCGAAAATGTCCGAATACGTCACCGGCGTGACCCTCAACGTCGACGGCGGCACCTGGGCATCGAGCGGCTGGGTACGCGACCCGCAGGGCCGCTGGGTGCAGAATCAGGGGCGGGTGCTGGTAGACGATGTGACCTGACCCACGCCCCCGATTCGCCTGTGTGTCTCGGAACCGGGGTTGCGCTCACAGGCCGGTGAATGTCGGCTTTCGCCCTTCCTTGCGTGCCGCACGCGCCTCTTGCCGGTCTTCCGTCTTGTAGAGCATTGAAATGGCGAGAAGCTCGTTTTTCATGCCCTGACGGATCTGCTGGCCATGAACGCCGTCGCACAGTTGCTTGGCGACGGCCACGTGTACGGGCGGTTGCGCGGCGATCTTGACGGCGATCTGCAACGCCAGTGCATCGACCTCTTCGTCGGGAACCAGGAAGTCGATGAGGCCCCACTCGAGAGCCTGTTGCGCATCCACCAGTTCGCCGGTCATTACCATGTACTTGGCGCGCGAAGGGCCGGCGATGGCTGCCGTTATGCAGGTGCCGCCGCCGTCGGTGACGAGCCCGTGGTTGATTTCCGTCAGGCCGAGCCTGGCGCTTTCGCCCGCTACCCGGATGTCGGCGTGCAGTGCGGTTTCGCAGCCGCCGCCGATGGCGTAGCCGCGCACCGCGGCGATCACGGGCTTCGGGCTTTCCAGCACGGCACGCTTGCGCTCGAGCGACGCGCTTATGCGGGCGTAGTCGCTTTCGCCCTCGGCCCGGCGGCCCAGCTCCCCGAGATCGATGCCCGAGCTGAAGGAAGGGCCCTGGCCGCGGATCACGATGGCGCGCACCGCGGGGTCGGCAAGGGCTTTCTGCCAGGCTGCCTGATAGGCCTCGCGCATGGCGGCGTTCATCGCGTTGTGCCGCTTTGGCCGGTTGAAAGAGATCACCGCGACCCCGTCCTCGACGCGGTACAGCACGGGATCTTCCGCGGGTGGCGTGCGAGCTTTTGCGTTGTCGTTCATGAGACCCTCAATCCGATTCCGATTTTTGTGCGCCCTGGCGGTTCCCGCGCTCGGCCATCACCTTCCTGGCGCGCTCGCCGAAGGTTTCGGTGCTGCCGAACCATTGCCTGACCTGGGTGGCCAGCGACAGCGAGTGGTCGCGCTCGCGGGCGCCGGACTGCTGGATGTGGGCCAGCGCCTGGCTGACCCCGTCGGGATTCATGCCCGCCATCGTCCCGGCCATGTCAAGCGCCTGCCCGTATAGTTCTTCCGAAGGGTACCTGGCGGTTGCGAAGCCGGTGGCGACCGCTTCGTCGGCATTCATCACCTTGGCGGTGAGAATCATCTCCTTGGTGACGGACGGGCCCACCAGGCTCAGCCAGCGGGCGGGCGAGCCCCAGGAGCCCACGCCGGAGCCGAGGTGCTTGAGGTGCCAGTCGCTGATGGCGGCTTGCGCCCCGACCAGCCGGAAGTCGCAGGCCAGGGCCAGCTCGATGGCGCCAGTGCTGGCGATGCCGTCCAGTACGGCGATGGAGGGCTTGAGCATGTCGTCGATGGTGTTGGTTACCCTGGGCCCCAGGTGACGGTCGAGGCGGACGCCTTCGTTCACGGCTTTCAGGTCGACCCCGGCGCTGAAGCAGGGCCTGCCGTCCGGGCGCGGCGCCCCGGTGAGCAGCCAGGCGCGCACCTCGTCGTCCCGCTCGATGCGGCGTACCGCCCGGTCGAGTTCGCGCAGCATGTGGCCGTTGATGGCGTTCAGGCGCGGCGGGTGGTTCAGGGTAATGCTCGCCACCCGTTGTGCGGGCCGCTTCACCAGGATGTATTCGTAGCTCATCGGGTCTTCTCCCATCGATGCCGGTGGGGCGTTGGCGCCGCCGGTCGCGTGCGCCAGCGTAGCGCTGTTCACCCCGGGTGTCGCGGGGGCCGCGAAACGGGATCTGGACGAATGCAGATAAATGGTTAAAAGATTTATAGGATTTGGCAGAATCGCAATACTATTGGTTGTATGGGGGCGTGCCCAGCCCGGTGCGCCCCGCGGCTTTGCCGCAGCTTTGTGAGGGCTTTGCGGGGAATCCCATGGACCTGACCTTTGGCGATGCGGATACGGCGTTTCGCGACGAGGTGCGCGCGTTTCTTGCCGGCAGCCTGACGCCGGAACTCATTGCCGCCGCGGACCGCACCGTGGAGACCTACTGCGAATTCGAGTACGGCAACCGCTGGCTGAAGATTCTGGCGGAGCGCGGCTGGGGGCAGCCGGGCTGGCCAGTGGAGTGGGGCGGAACCGGGTGGAACGCGGTGCAGCACTACATTTTCAACCGGGAAGTCGCCCTGGCGGGAGCGCCGCGGGGCTTCAACAATCACCCGGGCTCCTGCATCCTTGGCTTCGGCAGCGAAGAGCAGAAAGCGCGCTTTCTGCCGGACATCCTCAAGGTCAACACCATCTGGGCCCAAGGCTACTCCGAGCCCGGGGCGGGGTCCGACCTGGCGCCGCTGGTCACCTCGGCCATTGCCGACGGCGACGACTACATCGTCAACGGCACGAAGACGTGGACCACCTATGCGCACCGCGCCGACTGGCTTTTCTGCCTGGTGCGTACGTCCCGGGAAGGCAGCAGGCAACAGGGCATCACCTTCCTGCTGATCGACCTGGCCACGCCGGGCATCGAGATCAGACCCATCGTCAACCTGGCCGGCCAGCACGATTTCAATCAGGTGTTCTTTCGCGATGTGCGCGTTCCCATGGCCAACCGGGTGGGAGCGGAAAATGAGGGCTGGACGGTGGCCAAGTACTTTCTCGCTTTCGAGCGGCTGGGCAGCGGTGTGGCCCGGTTGCTGCGACGCCTCGACCGGGTGAAGCACATCGTCGGCATGCAGCGGGCGAGCGACGGCGGTCGGCTGGCGGACGACGCGGATGTGGCGCGGCGGCTGGCCCGGATCGAGGTGGATATGAGAGCCCTGGACATCTGGGAACTGCGCTTCACCAGCGGGCTGAGTCGAGGTGAGGAGCCCGGGGTGGAGGTCTCGGCTACCAAGGTGCTGGGAGCCGGGTTGATGCAGCGCATCACCGAACTCGGCATGCAGGCGATGGGCTACTATGGGCTGCCGTATGAACCAGACATGCTTACCGCCGCCGCCAATGCCGAGCGGGTGGCGCCCGCCTACGGAACCACGGAGACGTTGCGTTATTTCATGAAGCGCGCAGAGACGATCTATGCCGGATCGGATGAGGTGCAGCGGGACATTCTGGCCAAGAGGTTTCTTGGGCTGTGAAGAAATCAAAATGAACCAATAATGAGATAGGAGCAATCGGATGGGCATTCAACTTACCCGGGAAGAAGTCGACGACTACCTGACGAACGGTCACACGGTGATTCTCGCCACTACCCGCAAGTCCGGCGAACCGTTCATGACGCCGCTGTGGTATGTCTACGAAAACGGCGCCGTCTATCTGAGAACGCGGGCGAAATCCGGCAAGGCAAAGCACATCGCCCGCGACCCCCGCGTGTGCCTGATGGTGGAGTCCGGGGAGCGCTGGGTGGACCTCAAGGCGGTGATCATGAACTGCGACGTGGAAGTTGTGGACGACGACGCCGAGAACAGCCGGATCCAGAAAATGCTGGGCGAGAAATACGCGGCGTTTCGAACCGAGATCAGGAAGGCCCCGAGGGCGACCAAAAAGCACTACGCGGCTTCGTCGGTGGTGTTCAAGTGCACCCCGCGCCAAGGGGAGGTCCGTTCCTGGTACAACCGCAAGCTGCGTGGCCTGGAAAAGGCAGGCTGAAGACCGATTCGCTCGTTTACGGGACAAATCCGGATCTCGCGGTATCGGCCAGGTATTTCCCCGCGGACGGAAGTGCTGGCTTTGCTCGCTGAGTCCGTTGGCAATCCCACGGCAAGGAAGCTTGAGGAACTAACAGGGTCTTGCACACAAGATGACTACCCAGGGATGTGGATTGCCAGTTGTACCGGCCGGTCGATAGGCGTCATGCGATTGGACTCTCACGATCGATCGCACTGTACGATCACGCACATCGCTATACACGCGAATGTGAGGAGTCAAGGAGTAGGTCGGATACTCATCGAGTTTATTCGTGATGAATTGGAGTTTGACCAGGCGGAGGCAGAAACGGATGGCGATGCGCTTGGTTTCTACGAAGCCTGTGGATTTGAGATCGAATCAATCGGCGAAAACAGTTACGGCACTCAACGTTACAAATGTGTAGTTCGGTTCTGACGAGAGTGATAATCGATCGGTCGCGCCAACGCATGCGTGCGCTCTGAGGGTCTACCTGATATCCGGTCCACGGAGGGAGTGAATCTTGACAGTGCGAAGGAACAAAACGGTAGAAGCTTACCTGGATGGCCACGAGGAATGGCGGCCCTTATTGGAGAGACTGCGTATCATCCTGAAGGAATGCGAGGTCGAGGAGACCGTTAAGTGGGGTCAACCCTGTTATACCCATGGAGGCAGGAACGTGGCGGGTATCGGTGCGTTCAAGGGATTCGTGAGCGTCTGGTTCTTCCAAGGCGCACTGTTGCGCGACGAACATGGCGTCCTGGTCAATGCGCAGGAAGGCAAGACCAAGGCCATGCGGCAGTGGCGGTTTCAGTCCGTCGATGAGATCAACGAACCGCTGTTGCGCGCCTACGTGAAAGAATCCGTCGAGAACCAGCGGCAGGGAAGAGAGATCAAGCCACAACGGAAAAAACCGGTGGAGGTTCCGATTGAACTGGCCGAAGCACTGGCGAAGCATTGTGACGTCGGCGATCGGTTCAATGGGCTTACACCGGGGAAGCAGCGCGAGTACGCCGAATACGTCGCCGAGGCCAAACGGGAAGAAACCAGGCTCAGGCGCCTGGAGAAGATCCTGCCGATGATCCGGGCCGGATTCGGGCTCAATGACCAGTACCGATAATCAGGGTCAGCGTAAATTTGCTCGGCTAATTTACTCTGACCCCGATTATCGCAAGGGGAGCCGCCGGTTTCGCGGCCGGAAAAGGGCTGAACGAGGCAGTTGTCGGCAAAGGAGATAGCAGGTGCGTGTAGATGTCGTGGTTCCCAACGAGGGAGCTTATGCGGAGCAGGCCATGGCGGCTTGTGCGGAACTCGAACGAATGGGCTTCGATGGGCTGTGGCTCACCGATCATGTTGTGGGTTTCGAGATCTTTCAGCCGGTGTACGGCGATTGCTGGCTCGAGACCCTGAGCACGCTTGCCTATGTAGCCGGCATCACCGAAAAGATCCGGCTCGGCATCGGCGTGCTGGTGGTTCCATACCGGGATGCGGTGCTGACGGCCAAGATGCTGGCCAGCATCGATGTGCTGTCCGGCGGACGCGTCGACCTGGGCATCGGTACGGGCTGGGCGCGGGCGGAGTTCTTTGCGCTGGGCAGGCAGCATCTCTACGAGCGACGGGGCGCCTACACCGACGAGGCCCTCGATGTCATGCAGACCTGTTGGAGTGCGCAATCCGATGTCGCCTTCAATGGCGAGTTTCACACCTTTCGCAAGGTGCGCTTTCAGCCGCGGCCAATGCAGCAACCGCGCATACCGCTGTGGATCGGTTCCCGGGGAACGGCGCCCGCCCCGCTGCGCCGCGCCGCGAAGTATGCCGACTACTGGCACCCGACGGGCCTGTCGCCCGAGGAACTTCAGCGCGGCAGCGAGATCATCGACGAACAGGCCGGACGCAGCATCGCCGCGAGCATTCGCGGACGGGTTGCCAGCGACGCCTCGGTGGGCGAGATGCAGGACTGGCTGGGCGGCTACCGGGACGCGGGTTGCGTACAGGCCGCCGTGGATACCAAGTCCGCCACCTTCGATGAGTTCATGACCGCCGCTCAGCGCCTCGCCCAGGCCGCCGCCGAGGTGCGTTAGCCTGCACACGGCAGCGGCCCGTCAGTACGCGCAAAGCGTTGGTGCGTAAGTCTGCAAAGTTCGAACGCGCGTTAGCTCGAATTTCACATCGATTTGTTTTCGCTGCCGAGATGTTCAAACGATGGGAACCGATTCAAATGCAAGGTCTTTGGAATCAGGTCGTGAGCGGGTAAGGATAGGCTTCAGCGAGACACTTTTGAAATTGAACGAAACCGCTCAGAGACTCAAGAGGACTGTAGTCGGAAATACACGATGCAACGTTGATACGTCGTTCAACCTTTGAGCGCTTGAATTTCTTGCCCTGGCGTCCAGCGGGAGACCCGGCTGCCTCGAACAAGTGTTGGTCTAGCAACTCCTTTGGGTTGGCTATCTGCTCGATCTGGCTAAGTTTAGGAACCTGCACCATGGTCGATGGCGAACCGGCTGCTTCTGCAATGGCTCTACCGTCAATTAGAAGCCAAGCTTCGGACATACGAACTGGAATTACCGGCACGACTCGATTGAGATTGAGTCCCTCAAACTCTCTGGCACGTTCTACAAGTGACTGATTTTCCGAGTCTCTATGCGCAAAGACAAGCATAGTGGAAAACTCGTAGGCTTCAAAAAAAGCTTCTATTCCGCCGATTCGTTTCTCAAATTCCGGTTCGATTATCTCCACAACGGGATCCAGCCGATGGATTGCCCATTGAATGATGGGTACCAGAATTCTGTCGGATCCACCGTCTGCGATTATCGTGTACGTCAGTTGGCGCTTCACCTGACCGATCCGAAATCCAATTCCAACTGTCCGAGCTTCTTGTTGACCGGCGAACCGCCGATAAAGTCAGCTAGTCGCTGCGGATCTTTGGGTAAGATTTCTGAATCGGGCTCGTTCAAAACATTTGCGCGCCAAGTACCCATGATTGGACGAAACACGCTGTATTGACCCTCTGACCGCGTAGTTGCACTTTCTACAAATACCAATTCATCTAGATCGACTTGCCGTGCTACTTCAGGAGAATGAGTATTGATGAGCACTTGTCGTAGTGGATTGTCGGTTGACACGGGCATATCAACATCTACCGCGTAATCGCGTAGCAATTGCACCAGATTCGGGACGCGAGATGGATGGATTCCGTTCTCTGGCTCTTCCATGCAAAGGACGGCACGGTCTTGCACATCAGCCAACATCAGAGCGAGTGCGATGTATCGTAACGTACCGTCTGACAAGGAACGGCCGTACAGCCAATTGTCGACTCCAAGTATCTTGGCTCTTAACGTAAGTTGATCCCTAGCGTTGTCATGGTAGACGTCCAAGTCCTTAATGTCCGAGTTGAGTACATGAAGGTTATTGATGATTTCAGATCGGGCATGATCGTATTTTTCCTTGAGCGCGTTCAGAGTCGCGGGGATATGTCCACCAGAGGCAGACACGTGTTGCGGAGCTGACCGGGAGTCAGGAGATCTCATGACGCTTGGCTCGAGATGTAGGATGCGCCACGACGACATTTCGCGCTTTGCGGCCAGAACAGTGGGATAGTCGAAGGTATTGGTTCCCCCTACTACCGTTAGCGGCGACTTACCCACAGGTGCTGGACGCCCCCTACTGCCGCCGTCGCCATGAAGTACGATCTTCTGATCACCGGCATTGGTCGAGATAAGTGCGCCACCTCTTCGCGCACCTACAGCGACCGATGTTCGAAAGTCCGCCGATGACGAAAACCCGACGAATTTTTTGTAGCCCCCTAGCTTTGCGTGGGTCAGGCTCTCCTTTTCCACAACCAAGCGGTCGGATTCCTTGGCGTATCGAAGCGTCAGAGAATATGTCAATAATGTTGTGCTGGGTTTCGCTGGTTGGCCGAAGTCATCTTCAACTTCCTGAGGCACCACCATGTCTGCTGACAACACAATCTTACGTTCAGGGTCTCTTCCGAAGACCAAATCCAGTGGCGAGTAGCTCCCATCGCTCGCACTTCTCACCTCTAGCGCGGCCACCGGGATTTCGTGTTCGGCCAACGCACTGAGAAAGTGAATTGCATCAAAAAGGTTGCTCTTGCCCACCCCATTGTGGCCGATCAGACAGGTGAACGCACCGAAGCGAATGTGTGCCTCACGAATGTTCTTGAAGTTCTCAATCCTCAAACCCAAAAGCATCAGCGCACCCCGGTACCGTCGCCTCGCTGCATACAAGTTCGCGATACTACGAGAATACGAACTGACGCGAAAGCTGCTGAATCACACTCGGAGAGATGGCCCCCGTTCTTTGAACGACTCGGCAGCAAATTCAGTGCGTGGTCGGTTGCTAAGTGATTGATATTAATTTTGTTTCCGGTGAGCGAATCATGCCGTTGACGCCTCATGACCAACCGCGCCCGAGGTGGACGCGCCATCAATGAGGAGGTCAAAAAACAAATTCAGGACGCCAGACAGTTCCCGAGTCGGGCATAGGAACAGTAACCATCTGATACTTGCTTGGAGGCAAGTGCGATTGGACACTTGCGGGCTCGATTGGAGCCCGTGTGGACCGGTGCTCTTTGCTGTCCTTGAAACGCTGCTTAGCACGCAAAAGCATGGGCTGATAGCGTGCGTAAGACCGGGTGCACGGCGGCGGCTATGACGAAGCACGGGCCGGCGGTTCAGTAGGGTAGTTCGTTGAAAGGCAGGCCCTTGTCGGCGCGCATCTCGCCGGGCATGCCGAGCGCCCGCTCGGCGAGCTGGTTGAGCAGCACTTCATCGGCGCCTCCGGCGATGCGCATGGCCGATGACCACAGGTACTGGAAGAAAACGTCTTCGCGATCCGCTTCGTCGCTGCTGAAGGCGCCCGCGTACTCGTCAAGATCCATAAGGAACGCATTGGTTTCCTGCAGCAGCGTGGCCGACACCAGCTTGACCAGCGCGACGGTGGGGGGAAGCCCGTCTCCGGCTTGTTCTTGTGCATCGATGCGTCGGCCAAAGTTTGCAAGGCCCTGCTCGCGCACATACCAGCGCGCCAGCTTGGCCCGCACCGCCCGGCTGTCGAGGGCGGTGCCTCCATCCCGCGCCGTTGCCGCGGCCCGATGAATCAACGACAGCACGGAGCCCGGACTATCCGCATCCGCCGGGCCACTGCGGGCCCGATTGCGCTCGGTGGCGAGCACGGTCATGCAGCATGCCCAGCCCTCGCCTTCGGCCCCGATGCGGTTGGCGTCCGGGATGACGACGTCGGTGAGAAACGTTTCGTTGAAGTCGGACTTGCCCGTGATCTGCCGGATGGGGCGAACCTCTATACCGGGACTTTTCATGTCCACCAGGAAGAAGGTCAGGCCGTTGTGCTTCGGCACTACGGGGTCGGTACGCGCGATGAGAATGCCCCAGTCGGCGTGGTGGGCCCAGCTCGACCAGACCTTCTGCCCGTTGACGATCCAGTTGTCGCCGTCCTTCACGGCGCGCGTGCGCAAAGCGGCCAGGTCGGACCCGGCGGCGGGTTCCGAGAAGAGCTGGCACCAGGTGATGTCGCCCCGGTGGGTGAGCGTACCGAATCGGTCGTACTGTTCCCGGGTGCCATGACCCTTGACGGCCGCCATGGTCATGTCGAAGCCGATGCCCACCCCCGTAAACGTCGGCGTGTGATAGTGGGCTTCCTCCTGGTCGAAGATGGCTGCCTGCCGGGCCGTACCACCCGCGCCGCCGGCCGAGGTGGGTTCCGCGATAGCCGAGTATCCGGCCTGGTGTTTCCTGCAGATCCACGCCTTGCTGTGCGCCACCAGCTCCGCCTCGGAATACTCACGCGGTTCGCTGTACTCCGCGGCGTTTTCTGCAAGCCAGGCCCGAACCTGTTCGCGGTATCGCTCGTCCTGTGCCCGCTCGCCCACCGGGAGTGCCTCCGCGCCGGTCAAGCCGCCCTGGGCGGGCTTGCCGTTTCGGCGAGCGCATCGATGAGTATGTCGGACCACACCTCGACGCTGCCCAGGCTGAGGGCCAAAAGGCGCGCCCGGCGATAGTGGAAATGGCAATTGGCCTCCCACGTGAAGCCGATACCGCCGTGCAATTGCAGGTTTTCCCGCGCCGCGGTCTCGTAGGCCCCGGTGGCGCCGATGCGCGCGGTGGCCGCGGCGGTGCGGCTGTCGCGCCCTCCCATTGCCAGGGTTTCGATGGCGCACAGGGCATTGGCATGCGCCAGCTCCAGCGCGGCCAGAATATCGGCCAGCTTGTGCTTCACCGCCTGATAGGAACCCAGCGGGCGGCCGAAGATGTAGCGTTGCAGGGTGTAGTCGCGGGCCATGTAGAGCGCGGCCTCGGCACCGCCTACCTGCTCGAAGGCGAGCAGCGTGGCGAATTCATCGAACAGGGCACGAATCGGGCCGCTGCCGCTCTTGGCTTGCAGCACCTCGCATTGGGCGCCCCGCAGTTCGATGGCGGCATGGTGGCGCAACTGGTCAAAGCCGTTCAGGGGTTTGCGCTCCACTTCGGGTTGATCGAGTTCCACCACGGCCAGGCAGTCCTTTCCGCCCCGGTCCGCCAGCGCGACGCAAAGGCTTGCGAGCGCGGCGTCCGGCACCGGGGTTTTGGCGCCGCGAATCCGGTTCCCGTCGATGCTGGTGGTAAGCGGGCGCGCCGTCAGCGTGGCGGAAGGTTCGGCCCACGCGAACGTGGCCACGCGCCTGCCCGCGGCCAGGTCCGGCAGCCAGCGGGCCTGCTGCTCGGACGTGCCGGCAAACCGGATGGCTTCCGCTGCCATGCAGCACGATGAAAAGAACGGCACGGGAGCCACAGCGCGCCCCAGTTCCCGGTTGATGACGGCAAGCTCCATGGGCCCCAGCCCCACGCCTCCGCAGGATTCCGGAATCGCTGCGCCCAGGAGACCCAGCTCCCCCATATGGTCCCACAGCTCCCGGCGCCAGGGCGCGTTGTCGGTGATCAGTTCGCGCAGGGTCTGCGGCGGCGCATGCTCCTCGCAGAGCGCTCTGACCTGGTCGCCCAGCAATCGTTGTTCTTCGGTCGGTGTGAAGTTCAAGATGCGTTCTCTATCCGGACCTGTTCATGCACAAACCACTGCGGTCGTCAGCAGCAGCGGAAACACAGGGTTTGCTCCCGCCTGAGAAAGAAATCCTAGCGGCTCGCGTCGCGTGCGGCCAGTTGCTCCCGCAGCCGCTTCTGCATGGCTTCGTCGAGGGGGAAGCGATAGAGCAGATAGACCACCAGCAGCTCGGAGACCGCGGGAATGAACGCATAGACGTAGCGCAGCCCGTCCAGTTGCACCTGCTCGTTGGGCCCCGACGGATTGAATCCGATCAGGGCCAGCACCGGGTAGCCGAGCCCGATGCCGAGCGCTCCGCCAACCTTCATGGAGGTGGTGACGGTGGCGTAGAACAGCCCGGCCCGGTCCTGGCCGGTCTGCAACCGGTCGTAGTCCACGATGTCGGCGACCATGGAGCGGATCAGGAAGGGCACGCCCGCGTAGACGATGCCCGAGGTGAAGAAAAGGCCGGCAAACAGGAGCGCGTCGCCCTGTCCGGGAATCAGGTACGAGACGGTGACCGCGACGTGCAGAAAGACGCCCAGCGCCGCGGCCTTGTGTTTGCTCATGTGCCTTGCGATCTTCACCCACAGCGGCACGGCGATGGGCCCGGCGGCGAAATACGACAGCATGATGATTGCCGACCACTCCGGCATGCCGATGATGGCGGACACATAGAAGATGAACACGGAAGCGCGAATGGAACTCGGCAGGTGAATGAACAGGTCGGCGATCACCACCCGGCGCAGGTACGGGTTCTGCGCCAGTACCCTGGCTGCGGTGCGGAAGCCGATCGGATTGGGCGCGCGCTCGACGGGACGCTCGCCGACGAAGCGCACCGCGATGAAAACGGCGATGGGGGTGAGCGCCAGCACGTACCATCCCATGGCGTTCATCTTCACCGTGTTCGACAGGGCATGACCCGTCTGCTCGAGCACGGCGGGGATCATCAGCACCACCGTCATGGATCCGAGATGGGCGAATTCGCGCCATCCCTGGACGCGGGAGCGCTCGTGATAGTCGTCGGTGAGTTCCGCGCCCCAGGCGATATGGGAAATGGTCAGCAGCGTGAACCCCACGTACAGGAGCAGCAGGGTGCCCAGCAGATAGGCCCGGCTGCCGTGGGCTCCGGAAAACCAGTTGGGAAACATGGCCAGTACGGTGGCGAGCATGAGGATCGGGATGGCGATGACCATCCAGTGGCGCCGGCGGCCCCACCGTGACGGAAACCTGTCCGACAGCACACCCATCACCGGGTCGGTAACCAGGTCCCAGAACCGGGCTACCATGAAGATGGTGCCGACGGCAGCGAGGCCCAGGCCCATGTCGGTGGCGAAGAACGGCGGCCCGTAGATGGTCAGGGGCGTCGCGAAGGCAGCGATGGGCAGTGCCGGCAGGGAGTATGCCGCCAGTTTTGTATTGGTGAGACGCACGGTGGACTGGTCGCTTGTGGCGTGATCCCGGTTTGGTGTCGTTGTCGGCGGGGCGTTCGCGCATACTAACCACGGACCTGCCCATCTGAAAGAACCGGAGGACGAACGATGCGACTGGGTGCGGTACTGGCCCCGTTTTCCCCGGAGCGCCAGGAACGGCCGCTCGCCGACCGGGCACGCCGCTACGCGGCTGCGGGTTTTGAGAGCCTGTGGGCGGCGAGTTCGATCGGGCGCGGGGTGTTCATGACCGATCCGTTCGTCGCGCTATCCGTGGCGGCAACGGTCACGAGCGACTTGGAGCTTGGCACCGGCATCGTCCAGTTGCCCCTGCATCATCCTGTGGAATTGGCGCATCGCGTGCTGTCACTGATGGAGGTGTGCGGCGAACGGCTGATTGTGGGGGTGGGCGCCGGTTCCTCCGAGACCGATTTCGCGGCGCTGGAGCGGGACTACACGGGGAGGCTCGATACGTTGCATCGCGATCTGGAGCCGTTCCGAAGTTTGCTGCGCACCGGCGAGTGGCGCGGGGTTTCGCTCAAACCGGTTCCCGCGCCGGCACCGCCGGTCTTTTACGGCACCTGGGGCGGCGACATCGAGCGGGCCGCGCGGGAATTCGATGGCTGGATCGCTTCCGCACTGTTCCGCGGGACGGGGGAACTGGAGGCCCGGCTCGAGCGATACCGGGCAGCCGGAGGGCGGCGCGCCATCGTCACCACCATCATCGTCGACCCCGACAGCGATCTCGGCAAGCTGCGCGCGCGCCTGCAGCAGTACGCGGACTACGGTTTCGATGACGCGGTGATCATGTTCATGCCCGGGGCCCCGGATCCGGAACGGGTGCGTGCGCTGGCCTGACGGCCTGGTTCAGGGTGTAACCCCGCGAAAGCAGCGGGCTTTGTCAGGAGCTTGCGGGGGATAGCTTTTCAAGTCTTTGATATTAATGGATATATTAGAACGCAAACAGATTGGGAAGGTTTCCTTCGTTCAGGCTGCGAGGACTCCTAGCCAGGCAAGTGCGGTATCACCTCATCCCCCACCTGTTTGATGAAGGCATGGATGTCGGGCACCACGACGGCGAAAGCGAGCTGGGTGACACCGCGGCCGTGCAGTTCCCGGGCCTTGGAAATCCAGTCGGAGGGCGTTCCCACAAACCCGAAGTTCTCGCAGAGGAAGTCCTTCAGGCCGAGGTCGACCACCAGCCGCTCGTTGGCGTTGAGGCCGTCGACACCAATTTGCGTGTGCTGCCGGGAATTGTAGCGGCGGGCCAGTTCGGCGATGGGCGCCTTGTACCTGCGCGGCAGGAACTTGCCTTCCACGCCGGCCTGAAACGTGTGGTGAGCGATACCGCCGAGCAGTGACAGGCAACCGCGCACCGCGGTCTCGTAGTCGTCGTCGATGTTGGCCCGCACATGCCACCAGATGTCGAGATCGTCGAGCGTGCGGCCCGACTGCCTGGCGCCGATCTCCAGGTGGCGCAAGGCCCCGTCGACGGCTTCGGGGGAGAGCCCCAGGGTGACATAGACCCCATCGGCGATGCGGCCGGCCAGTTCCAGCGCCTTCGGGCCGCCGGCTGCCAGGTAGACGGGCACCGGCTCGTCTGTCCACACCAGGCGTGCGGTTCCGCCCATGTACGGGGCTTCGGAGTCGCGCCACAGCCGCTGCATCGTGACGACGTATTCCTCGAGCCGGGCCAACGTCGCCCGCTTCAGGCCGAGATTCAGGATGCCGCTGTCGCCTGTGCTGATGCCGATGCGGAAGCGGCCCCCGGAAATCTCGTTGAGCGTGCTGCTGGCACCCGCCGTGATGGTGGGATGCCGGGATACCGGATTGGTGATGAAGCTGCCGATCCGGCAGTGGCTGGTATTGAGGGCCAGGAGCGTCAGGGCCACGTACTGGTCGCGCAGGAGCGCCGGCGAATCTCCGGTGCAGACCAGCCCGAAACCGGCCTGTTCGGCCTCGGTGACCCAGCGGATGAACTCGTCCTTGCGGTCGGGTTTGCTGGCTATTCCAAAGGTCGTCATTTCGCATTTACCCCCGAGGTCGGATTCCGATTCGAGCTTCTACGACAATGTGCCCCGATCATCAAGCGTACTGAAGCTGCCGAACCCAGCGGTGATAGACTCGCGCGCCATGGAAACGGGGCCGCCACCACTCACGGGAATCCGCGTACTGGAACTCAGCACGGGGATCGCGGGTCAAACCGCGGGCATGCTGCTCGCCGACCTGGGCGCCGAGGTCGCCAGGCCGGTGTCCGCAGAAACGCCCGGTGGAGCGCGAGGGGGCATCCCTCGCATGAGTGATGAAGCGATGCCGGGGTTTCTTTGCTGGAACCGCGGAAAGGTGCTGCTCGGCCAACTGGACGACCCGTCCCTGCATGCCCTCGAGTTGCGCCGGCTGGCGGAGCGCGCGGACATCCTGCTGGCGGACACTCATCCGGGGCGTCTCGAGCACCAAGGCCTGGATGCCGCAACATTGGCCTCGGCAGCCCCGACGCTTGTGCACGTATGGATGCCTCCCATCTCGGCAGGCGGCCGCTGGAGCCACCTGCCGCACGATGCACTGCTGCTGGATGCCGTCTCCGGATTCGCGGCCCATCACCCCGCCACCGACGAGCGGCCGGTGGCTTCCGTGGTACCGACACGCCTGCACCTGCATGGCGCCATGGCGGCTTCGGTCGCATTGGCGGGCCTTTATGCGCGAGCCTGCGACGGCTGGGGTCGCGCCGCCGTCGTCACCGGACTGCAGGCCGCGGGGGCGGCGCTGTGCACGCTCATGACCGCTTCCATCGACGGTCCGCCCATCATCTCCTCCGGCAAGCTGATCGGGGGAGGTTGCCAGTTCCGGCTGTATCAGTGTGGTGACGAGCGCTGGATTTTTCTTGGCGCGCTGTCTCCGGAACTGTTTTTCAAGGCGCTCGACGTGCTGGACCGGGTGGATGTCATGGCCCGGGACGATGTGGCCGGCGACTTCACCAACATCATGCGCCCGGAGATCGCGAGCCGGGTGGCGGCCGAGCTGGAACTCGTGTTCAGGACACGGACGGCGGCGCAATGGCTGGAGGCGTTCCGGGCGGCCGATGTGCCGGCCGCGCCGGTGCTCGCTCCCGATGCCTGGCTGGACGGCGAGGTGATCGCGGGGGCCTGTCCGCCGGTACGGGTGACGCACCCGGTGGTGGGCGAGCTTGTCATGCCCGGTGTTGCCGTTGAAATGGCGCAGACTCCGGGTCGAGCAGGCACGGTTCCCATTCCGGGAGACGTTGCAGACATGCGCGACCTGTGGAGCGGCGCGGTGCACCGCGAGGCCGGGGGCGAGCGGCCCGAAACAGGCGTTCTGCCGCTTGCGGGCCTGAAAATCGTCGATTCTTCGACATTCCTGGCCGGCCCCTTCGTGTCGAGCCTGCTGGCCACCCACGGTGCGGAAGTCATCAAGGTGGAAAGCCCCGCCGGAGACCCGTACAGCGTGTTTACCGCCCCGTATGCCATCGTCAACGAACACAAGCGGGCGATCGGGCTTAACCTGCGCGACGCCGGCGAACGGGAACAGTTTCTCAAGCTGATCGGCCGCGCCGATGTGGCCGTCGACAACCTGCTGCCCGCGAGCCTGGCTCGATTGCAATTGCAGCCCGAAGTGTACGCGCGTGCAAATGCGAATCTCATTCGTTGCTCGGTCACGGCGTTCGGGCAGGCCGGTGCGTGGGCCGAATTCCCGGGATTCGATCCGCTGCTGCAGACCCTGAGCGGGCTTGCCGCGGTGCAGGGCGGCGAGGGCCGGCCGATCACCGCCGGGGCTCCGGTGCACGATGTCACCACCGGCGCGGTAGGCGCCCTGGGTACTCTGGCGGCGCTTTACGTGCGCGAGACCGCCGGCATTACGCAACGCGTGTTCACGTCGCTCGCCGCGGTATCGACCTTGCTGCAGAGCGGCGAGCTGACGCGTTATCCGTGCCGTCCGGGACGGGCCCTCGGAGGCATGAATCATCCCGGCGCCAATGCTTGCGAGCGGTACTATCGCGCGCAGGACCGGTGGATTGCCATCGCGGCGCGTACCCCGAAGCAACGCGAATCGTTGCTCGAGGTTTTGGGGCTGGCCCACCTTGCTTCTGGAGGTTCTGGTGCTTCTGGTGCCGATGCCGGTTCTGGTGCCGACGCAGATGGCCGTGCGCGGGACGCAATGCTATCGGAGGAAATGGCTCGGATCCTGTCTGGCAGGACGGTGGAAGAATGGGTGATCGCGCTTGCGGCAAAGGGCGTGCCGGCTTGCCAGGTACTTGAACGCGTGGAATTCGACGATCCGTTCCTGTGCGACCAGCGGTATACGAAGGTCGTTCGCTCGTCGAGCGTTGGGCGGCTACGGCTGATCGGCGGATTTACCGATTGGCACGGCGCACAGCGGCGCGACGGTACGCCGCCGGAAGATTACGAGATCAAGCCAACGGCGATCGCAGAGGTCTGGAGCCAGGACTGAAAGGGAGTGAGATGTGCAACTGACTGAGACGATAGCGCGTTCCATCGCGGCGACCGATTACGACAGCATCCCGCCTGCGGTCCGGGAAACTACGAAGCTCAGCATTCTGGACACCCTCGGCGTCATGGTGCCGCCATCGAGCCTGGACCAGACTTGCGAGCGCCTGGCGGAAATCGTGTCGGAAGAGAGCGGCCCGGGCCAAGCGACGCTGATCGGGCTGGGGAAAAAGGCGTCTGCGGTGATGGCCGCCTATCTCAACGGCTCTTTCGCGCACGTGCTGGACTACGACGACACCATAGACGAGTTGGGCCATCATCCATCGTCACAGACGGTGCCGGCGGCCCTGGCCGTTGCGGAACGGATGGGCGACGCCAGCGGCAAAGAGCTGATCACGGCGGTAGCGGTCGGCAGCGATCTCGGCGCGCGCCTGTCCTCGTCCCCCAGGGGCAAGCTCGGTGTGGATCACCGCTGGTTTCCGATCAGCAATTTCGGGGTTTTCTCCGCGACCGCCGCCGCCGGCAAAATGCTGCGCCTGGACGAGGCCCAGCTGGTCAATGCGCTCGGACTCGCCCTGCACCGCTGTCATGGCCAGCTCGATGCAATCGCGGCGCCGGAGTCCGAATTGCGCGCGATCCGCGATGGGTTCATCAACAAGGAAGGCGTGCTGTGCGCCCTGCTGGCCGGTAGCGGCGTCAAGGCATGTCGAAACGGCGTCGAACTGTTCTTCGAGAACTACTACGACAACCGATTCGATGCCGAAGGGCTGTTATCCGGACTGGGCAAGGAGTTCCGTCATCTCGGCGTCAGCCTCAAGCCGTGGCCGTGCTGCCGTCTGACTCATGGCTATGTGGAGGCAACCCGCGGGATTCTTTCCGAGAACGGTATCGCGCCTACGGAGATCAAGCAGATTACCCTGGTCGTATCCAAGGGAACACGGGCCCTGTTCTGCGAACCCGAGGCTGAAAAGAGGGCGCCGAACCTGAGCATCCAGGCGAAATTCTCGCTCTACTTCACGGTTGCCGTGGGCGTGGTCAAAACGCCCCAGATCGCGGACTTTCTCCCGGCCAACCTGCACAGGCCCGACGTCCTGTCCATCATTCGGCGGGTGCAACATCGAGTCAGCGACGACCTTGGCCCCGCCGCCGAGATCACGCCGGCCATCGTTGAAGTTCAGACGACGGACGGGCGTCTGCTCTCCGGTCGGCTCGATAATGTCTACGGGCACCCGAACAGCCCGATGTCGGACGAAGACGTCATCGCCAAATTCAGGGATTGCCTGCAGTACGCCAGGCACGGAATTCCGGATCACCAGGTGGATCGGCTGATCGATACGCTGCTGCATCTGGACGCCGTTCAGGACCTGAACGAAGCTTCCGCACTTCTGCCGTAATCGGCAACGATGGCCTGGCATAAGCGGTCAGACACCGCCGCTGCCTGCTTTGATTGCTGCCGAATCCATGTCCCGGCCGACGCTCCGGCTCGCCCAGCAGAACGTCAGGCCGCAGATGAGCGCCGTGGTGCCGATGACGCCCAGCATCGAATACCGGATGGACAACTCCCCGAACTGGGGGGCAAGCAGGTCGTTGGTCAGCCCCACCAGAAACGGGCCGCCACCCATTCCCAACAGGCTCGTCACCATGTACTGGGTGGTATAGCTCATGGAACGCATCTCCGGACGGACGATGCCCTGGGTCACGGTGGCCACGGCGGGGGCGGAGGCCGCCATGAAGGCGATCATGGGCAGGTAGGCGTATATGGCCCAGTCGGCATCGGCCAGGTTGAGGAAGGCGAAGACCAGTGGAACGGACAGCAGGTTGGCAATGCCGGCCACGCCCATGTACCAGCCCTTGTCGCGCGCGCTCAGCCGATCCGTAACGTAACCGCCGACCAGGTTTCCAAGCGCCGCCCCGAGGCCCGTGACCAGGCCGATCCTGAGCCCGACCTCGGTGGTGCTCAGGCCGTGAATGCGGATGAAGTAGGCGGCTGCCCAGGCAAAGCTGGCGTACATGGCGATGGAGTGGCAGGCGTTGCCGAGGATGAGGCGACGATAGGTGCTGAGCGACCAGAGCAGGCGTTGCACATCCGGAAAGGATTTGGCCTCGCGGGAATCCACCGCCAGGCCGTCGCTGACTCCCCGCGGGGGCTCTTTGAGCGTCAGCCGGACAATGAGCGCAAGCAGCACGCCCGGCAGGCCGACGACCACGAACGCCGCGCGCCATCCCATGGCGTCGTTGATCCAGCCACCCAGCCACATGCCGAAAAAAATGCCCGCCGACGCGCCGATATAGAACACGCCCATGGCCATGGCGCGTTGGGCGGCGGGAAAAAAGTCCGAGATCATCGAGACGCAGGCTGGATTGCCGCCGGCTTCGCCCAGGGCGACCCCCACCCGCATCAGCAGCAGGTGGACGTAATTCACCGCCGTGCCGCAAAGCGCCGTGAAACCGCTCCACACGGCGATGACGATGCTCAGGATGTTGCGCCGGTTGCCGCGGTCGCAGAGGTGGGCCATGGGAATGCCGAACGAGACGTACACCGCGGCGAAGGCAAACCCCGTCAGGAAGCCCATGGCCGTGTCGCTGGCCCCCAGTTCGCTCTGGATCGGCACCAGCAGGATGGACATGATCTGCCGGTCGAGGTTGTGTACCAGGAAGACGATGGTGAGCAGCAGCAGCGCGAACCGCGAATAACCGGCGGAGATGGGCTTGGAGACTGTCGCCGCTGAATTCTGTCTGTCCGCCATGCTGCGGGCCGATGATAGGGGGCGATGTGCCCAAGTCAATGAAGCGGCCGGTTTGCCGGTTTTTCCACCGGCACAGCGACGGCCCGTTCGCAACCCACGCTGTATGGTTCAACGCCGGCGAAGCGCACACGCAGGCGTCCTGCGGGCTCTTGCCAGATTCCGTCCCCGTATGATTCCATCGATGCGAATCCGCCAGACGCAAGTGCCCAGGGAACGCCATGCCCGTCTCCGCTAACGATCCAGTCGACGTCCTGATCGTCGGGGCGGGAGCCTCGGGTGCGGCGGTGGCCTGGAGCCTCGCCGAGACGCGCATGCACATCGTTTGCATGGAGCAGGGCGACTGGGCCAATCCGGCGGAATATCCGACCAACTACCCGGACTGGGAACAACGCCTGCAGGGGGAGAACAGCATCGATCCCAACGTCCGGGGGCGGCCTTCCGACTATCCGGTAAACAACGACGACTCGCCCATCTCGGTAGTGAATTTCAATGGCGTCGGCGGCGGCACCGTCATGTACGCGGCGCACTTTCCCCGGCTGCACCCTTCGGATTTCCGGGTGCGTACCCTCGACGGCGTGGCTGACGACTGGCCGGTGAACTACGACCGGCTCGAACCCTACTTCGCCGAGAACGACCGGATGATGGGCGTCTCGGGCCTGGCTGGCGACCCCTCCTACCCGCCGAAACAGCCGCCCTTGCCGCCCCTGCCGCTGGGACGGTTCGGCGAAACCCTGGCGGGCGGATTCAACCGGCTGGGCTGGCACTGGTGGCCCTCCGACAGCGCCATCATCTCCCGGCCCTACCGGGGGCGCGACCAGTGCCTGAATCTGGGCCCGTGCATGTCCGGCTGTGCTCAGGGCGCGAAATCCAGCACCGACATCACCTATTGGCCGGAGGCGCTGCGCAGCGGCGTGGAGTTGCGGACGCGCTGCCGGGTCAGGGAGATCACCCTGAACGAAGCCGGCATGGCCGACGGGGTGATCTATTACGATCCCGATGGCGAGGAAAGGCATCAGCGCGCCGAGGTGGTGGTGCTCGCCTGCAATGGCGTGGGCACACCCCGTATCCTGCTCAATTCGAAGTCGTCGCAGTTCCCCGACGGTCTTGCCAACCGTAGCGGGATGGTCGGCAGAAACCTGATGTTTCACCCGGTGGGATTTGTGCAGGGTCTGTTCGAGGAGCGTCTGGACAGCCACAAGGGACCGCTCGGCTGCAGCCTGCTAAGCAACCAGTTCTACGAAACCGACCCGGACCGGGATTTCGTGCGCGGCTACATGATGCAGGGCGTCCGCGGCGGCGCGGGGCCCTGGAATACGGCCATGCAGGGCGCCGCATCGGGGCGGATTCCCTGGGGCCCTGGACATCACGAGGCGTTCCGCCGCCACTTCGACCACACCGCCACGATCGGCGTCCTCTGCGAGGACCTGCCCGAGGCGCACAACACCGTAACCCTGGATCCGGAACTTGCAGACTCGGACGGCATCCCGGCCCCGAAGATCACCTACAGGCTGAGCGGGAACACGAGCCGGATGCTGGAGCACGGCCTGGCTCACGCCAGGGAGGTCATGGAGACGGCCGGGGCGGTGGAGGTCGTCAGCGTCGGGCCGGCACGGGAGGCCGGCTGGCATCTGCTGGGCACCGCCCGGATGGGGCGTGACCCCGAACGCTCGGTGGTCAATCCCTGGGGCCGCAGCCACGACGTCAGGAACCTGTTCATCGTCGACGGCAGCATTTTCGTAACCGCGGGCGCCGTGAATCCCACCAGCACCATTCAGGCACTGGCGCTGTACATTGCCGATACGATGAAGAAGAACCTCGCCAACCTGTTCGATTGATGGAGCGATGACTCAGATGGAACGGCTATCCAACCGTGTTTCGTGCCGCTGGCGAGAGGTCAAGAGGGCCGGGCCTTGAGCGAGGGGCTGATCGCATCGGACGCCGCGCTCGACGCGGAGCAACGGGAAATCCTCGAGCCGCTCGTCGACACCATCGTGCCGGCGAGCGAAGACGGCCGGATGCCCAGCGTCCGCGAGTGCGACTTTCCGGGTTTTCTCGCCCGCAACGCGCCCGACTTCCTGCCGGAACTGACCGGAATACTTGCGGACTTCGACAGCGGGTTCACGACGCAGCCAGCACGGCTCCGTTACGAAAGGGTAAAGGCGTTCAGCGAGCGGACGCCGGAGTCGTTCAACCGGCTGCTTGCCCAGGTTTACGGCTGCTACTACCAGGACGAACGCGTACTCGCAGCGATCGGCCTCGGCGCCGGCGCCCCCTTTCCAAGAGGCAACACCCTCGAGCCGGGCGACCTGTCGCTGCTCGACCCCGTGCTTAAGAACCCGGGAACCTGGCGGCGCCATGTAACCTGAGGCGCACTGGCGCTGCCAATGCCGCTGACCCGAGTCGACGCCGAGCGCGGGCAGTGGTACTGGCACTGGGGCTGGTCAAAAGGGCCGCTGGCTGTCAGCGCAGGCGAACGGCCGTCCCCGAGGCGACCAGGAACACCATGCCCTTGCCGCCGCCGCTGATTTCGCTGAAATCGAGATCGACGCCGATGACGGCGTCTCCGCCGAGTTGTTCCGCACGCGCGGCGAGTTCCTCGAGGCAGGTCTCGCGAGCCTGCCTGAGCGCTTTCTGGTGGGTGCCGCTGCGGCCACCGAAAATGTCCCGCAGGCCGCCGAGCATGTCGCGAAAAACGTTGATGCCCAGCACGCATTCGGCGGTGACGATGCCGAGCGTTGCATCGATCTCCTGGCCGGGCATTGAATGTGTCGTGGTCAGATTGGTCAGCGGTATGGTCATGGGAATCTCCGGTATCGGTTGTGTTGGCGTTCAGTGAAATTTTGGACTCCACCCATGCGGCCCGGTTCCAATGATCTCAGGGCCAGGCATTCAAGGAGCGCTCCGACGAGGCCGCATTGGCTGTTGGACGCCTAGATTGCGGGATTTTGGCCACGGCGGCGATGTCGAATCCAATGGAAAAATTTCTGCAGGCTGCCTGTGTTTGCGAAGAACAGGAGTTGCGCCGCGACGATCAGGGCGACGAACAGCGGAATGTAGCCGTAGCCCGCGTTCCCTACTTCGAAATAAAAAACGGAGTTGTAGACCTTGCCGTTGGCGGGATTCTCCGCCACCACCACCCCGATGAAGCCGCCGGGGTCCTCGAACGTGTGGCTGACCGTGACCCAGCCCGTGGGTTCGGGGGCCAGTGGGCGGTGGAAGATCGTTTGCGCATCCAGGTCGGGAATTGAACTCACGTCGTCCCAATTGGCGAAGATGCCGAAGCCCTGGTCGTCCCTGACGATGCGGAACTCGATGGGCATCTCCTTCATCATCTCGTGCAGGTACTCCACGACGAACAGCGCCCTGCCGGTGTCGGGCACCTCTTCGCAGAATTCGTCGGAGCCCCGGGTGTCGGGCAGGTACAGCGTGAAGTGCGCCTGCAGGAAGCCCATCCTGAGCAGGCAGAGGTCTTCCTCCGCGACCACACCGCCGTGGCCGTATGCCCACGGGCTCAAGAGCAATGCGATTGGGAGGGCGGTGTTGCGTAGCGCGTCTTTAAGCACTTTCATGGAACAAAACGCATACCTTTGATTTTAACGAAATTTATATTTAACATTATATCGTCAGTCGCCACAGCGAGTTCGCATACGGCGCTTCCCTTTCGGCGCACGGCCACATCATCCTGCGGCATTCAAGGCTTTCGGACGAGCTTAACGCGCCGAAAGGGAAGCGCCGCATACGAACTCTTTCCCGAGATTCGGCGTTGTTCCTTCCACGTCCTCGTGCCGGCGCGCGGGTCGTCGAGGTGAGTACTGCTAGGTCGCATAGGTGCCCGCCTGCAGCCAGGCGTAGCCGATCAGCCAGAGCGTCAGGGCGCCGGCGATCCATTGCCCGCTGCTGCCCAGGCGCCTGATGTCGTAGGTCGCGGCGAGCACGCCGCCGACGGCGCCTGCGGCGAAACCGAGGAAGTGGGCCATGATGTCCGTTCGAACGCCGCCGACGCCCGTATAGACGAGAAGCGCGATTGCGGCGAACAGCGGTGCGAAGCTCTGCCGCCAGTTGCGTCCGCGCAGGTAGCCGCGCCGCCAGACGAAGGTGCCGGTGAGGCCCAGGACGGCGAAAGTGGCGGTGGAAGCGCCCAGGGAGACGAAGGGCGGCGTCTGCAGCCAGGCGTTGGCCAGATTGGCCAGGGAGGCGCCGACCACCACCAGCAGCCAGCCCAGCCCCGAGCCCAGGTAACGCCCGAGAAAGATCCCGAACAGGGCACCGAAGAAGGAATTGCCGGCGATGTGGCCGAGGTCGGCGTGCAGCGTCAGGGCGGTGACGGTTCGCCACCACTGCCCCTCCCGCACCAGTTCGGCGTTCATGACACCGGATTCGCGCCAGTCCCAGCCGAATGCGGCCCAGCCCTCCAGGTTTGGCAGCAGCCAGATGACGACGAGATAGCCCAGCACGCCGGCCCAGCCGTTGTCGAAACGGTGCACCTTCGGCCGGTGAGGCGGGAGCTGCCGGTTTTCCGCGTCGTACCTGTCGAGTTCCGCCCTTGCGTTCGCCTCATGCCCCGACGGCACCTCCAGGCGCCACATCCGGTTGTGATGTTCCATCCGGTGGGGAATGCGCATGGCCTCCAGTACCAGTACCGCATCCGCCAGCACCCGCCGGTCCCGGGCGCGGCGCAACTCGACCCAGAATTCGTCCGTACCGTTGTCCATGGCGGAACCCCCGGCCTTCAGCTCAGGGCGAGGCGCCGGATGAGCGCGCGGTCGGTGGTGGTGCGGCGCAGGCGGATGCCCAGGCAACCGACCACCAGCAACATGCCGATGGTCATCCCGGCCCAGTAGCCGTATACGCCGATTGCCGGCAAGCCGAACCAGCCGGTGGCCAGTGCGTGGCCGAGCGGCAGGGCGACCAGCCAGTAGCCGAGAAGCCCGAAGACCATGGGTACGCGGGTGTCCTTGTAACCCCGCAGAATGCCGTCCATCGTGGCGATGGCATCGTCGACGAGCTGGTAGACGGCGATGAAGATCAGCAGGTTGACGGCGATGGCGATCACGGCCGGATCGGTGGTGTAAATGCCCACCAGCGCAGTGCGCAGTACCACCAGGATGACGCTCACCGACACCGCGTAGAGAAGCGACAGCTTCATGGCGGTCATGGCGACGTGACGGGCTCCCTCCGCATCACCCCCGCCGACGTGGAAGCCCACCCGAATTCCGGCCGCCGCACCCAGGCTCATGGGCAGAACGTAGGTCATCCAGTTGATGTTGCCGGCGATGCCGTTGGCGGCCTGGGGGCTTGTCCCGAGCGCGGCTATGAGAAAGCCGATCACGGAATAGACGGCCATTTCCATGAAAACCGCCGCGCCTATGGGCAGGCCGATCTTCAGGATTCGCGAGATGGCCGCCGCCTCCGGCCAGCGAAACTGTTCGAACAGCCGGGTGCGCTGGAAAAACGGCCGTCGCGCCACCCGGATCATCAACACCAGTTCGAACCACATGACGGCGGCGGTCGCCCAGCCGCAGCCCTCGCCGCCGAGTTCGGGGAAACCCCAGGCGCCGTAGATCAGCACGTAGTTCAACGGCGCGTTCAGACACAGTGCGGAAAAGGCGATGACCATCGGCGGGCGGGTATAACCGAGGCCCTCGGACGTATACCTGAGCGCGACGTAGATCATGCCCGGCGGCATGCCCCAGGCAACCGCGTCGAGATAGGCCACAGCCACTTCGACTACCTCGGGGTCGGCGCTCAAAAACTCGAAGAAACGGAGTGCGTTCTGCAGGATCGCGATGGTGACAAGAGACGTAACCAATGCAACCCACAGGCCCTGGTGGACGATGGCGCCCGAATCGCCGACCCGCTGGGCGCCGGTGAGCTGGGCGACGATCGGGGTGATGGCGTTGGTCAGCCCCGTCATCAGCATGAATACGGGCCAGAGCAGGAAACCGGCCAGGGTCACGCCGGCCAGGTCCACCGACGCGTAGTGGCCCGCCATCGCTGTATCCACGAAGCCCATGCCCATGATGCAGAACTGGGTCGCCATCATCGGGGCGCCCAGGCGCACCAATGCCCTGGTTTCCTTGATGAAACCGCGCTGGGAGCCGACGGAGGATAAGGCCTGGTTCACGCTTGTGTCCTGTCCGCAACCCGATCCGGCCGCACCTGTTCATGGCAAGGTTCGGCTAGGGGCGGGAACCGCGATCAGCCTATCAGGCGCGAGGGGTCAACGGGACCCGGGAGCCTGGCCGGACCGATTCGCGAACAGTTCCGGCGCAACCTCAGGAGGCGGTTCTGGCTGCTTCTTCCCGGGCCTTTCGCACCTTTTCGTTGGTCTGGTTGAACAGGAGTTCCCGGCGGGCTTTCTCTTCCTCTTCGGTGAGGTCGCGTTTCGCGAGATCGCGGCCGACGCGGAACCCCCTGTCCACGGCGGGTCGGGCGCCGACCTCGTCGACCCAGCGCTTGAGGTTCGGGAAGTCGTCCCACACCGCCTCGTCGATCAGGCGCCCCATGAGCGTCGCCCAGGGCCAGGTGATGATGTCGGCGATGCTGTAATCGGCGCCGGCCAGATAAGGATGGACCGACAACTGGGCATCCATTACGCCCGAGAGCCGGTCTACCTCGCCGACGAAGCGCCTGGTGCCGTACTCCAGTTGTCCGGGTTCGTCCGTGATGTTCTTCGCGTAGTTCTTGAAATGATTGGCGTTGCCCATCATCGGGCCGAGGTTTGCCATCTGCCAGTGTACCCATTGCAGCACCCGGTAACGGTCGGCGCCTTCCCGCGGCAGGAAGGAGCCGGTCTTGTCCGCGAGGTACTCGAGAATGGCGCCGGACTCGAAAAGCGCCACCGGGGCCCCGCCGCCGGGCGGGTCGTGGTCGATGATGGCGGGCATGCGGTTGTTGGGGCTGATGCGCAGGAAATCCGGCCTGAACTGATCGCCGCCGCCGATGTCGACAGGCTTGATGCTGTAGTCCAGCCCGCACTCTTCGAGCATTATCGTGACTTTCCAGCCGTTCGGTGTGGGCCAGTAATGAACGTCGATCATGCTGCGCTCCCTGTCATGTTAACGGGCTATCCCTGCTGTACGCGGTTTCCGCGAGGTATCAGGCGATGGCGAAAGATTTTCCACTCGCCATCGATCCTGCGCATGTCCGATTCGTAGGTCGCCCAGAGCGTCAGGGTGGTGTCCTCGTCATCGGCCATGTAGTGCAGCGCCTGCACGTCGGAGCGCGTGCGAGCTGTATCGCCATCCACGGTGGCGAGTTGCGGGCCCAGCATGTGCTGGGTCGGCCCGAACCGCTTGAGCGCCTCGATAACGTAGGCAAGCCAGGCTTCGGCGCCGTGTATGGTTTCTTCGCCGAAGCCCAGCACTTCCACGTCGTCGGCGAAACAGGACCGGTACATGTCCATGTCCCGGTTGTCGACCCCGGCGGCATACCGCAAATGAACGTCCTGCAGCGCAATGCGGTCGGCGGTGAGTTGATCGGACATTGATTCTTCCTCTTGTCTGATGAGTGTCGGATGTTCAGGGAACACGGGCGTCCCCGCGTTGCCCGGTCGGCGGCGGGTAGTATAGCGGCGAACAGCGCTATGCGAGGCGCCCAAAGGACGCCCCGCGCTAGTCCAGCGGAATCGGGCCGGGTTCAGCCGGCTGCGTTGTACCCCAGGATCGCCTTGGTCTCGAGAAACTCCTCGAAGCCGTGGACGCCCCACTCGCGGCCGTTGCCCGACTGCTTGTAGCCGCCGAACGGCGCGTTAGTGTCGACAGACGCGCCGTTCAGGTGGACCTGGCCGGAGCGGATGCGCCGGGCCAGGGCCCTGGCGCGGTCCGGGTCGCCCGCCGAGATGTAGCCGGAAAGGCCGTAGACGGTGTCGTTGGCGATACGTACCGCGTCCTCGTCGTCCTCGTAGCCGATCAGCGAAAGCACCGGGCCGAAAATCTCCTCCCGGGCGATCGTCATGTCGTTGGTGACGTGCGAGAACACCGTGGGCTTGACGTAGTAGCCCCGGTTCAGCCCTTCGGGGCGGCCGGTGCCGCCGATCTCGAGCCTGGCTCCTTCGTCGATGCCCTTCTGGATGAGCCCCTGGATCCTGTTGAACTGGACCTCGGAGACCACCGGGCCGATATTGGTGTCGGCGGCATTGGGATCGCCGACCTTGACGCCCTCGGCGGCGGACCGGGCTATCGCCGCAGCCTCGTCCATGCGTCCGTTGGGGACGAGCATGCGCGACGGCGCGTTGCAGGACTGGCCGGAGTTCGAGCACATGCCCACCATGTCCCGGGCGATGACCGTTTCGAAATCGGCGTCGTCGAGAATGATGTTGGCCGACTTGCCGCCGAGTTCCTGGGTGACGCGCTTGACCGTGGGAGCGGCGTTGCGGGCAACTTCGATGCCGGCGCGCGTGGATCCCGTGAATGACATCATGTCGACGTCGGGATGGGAGGAGAGGGCCACGCCCACCGTGGGGCCGTCGCCGTTGACGAGATTGAAAACGCCCGGGGGCACGCCAGCTTCATCGAGAATCTCGGCGAACAGGATGGCGTTGAACGGGGCGACTTCGGAAGGCTTGAGCACCATGGTGCAGCCGGCAGCCAGGGCCGGCGCTACCTTGCAGGTGATCTGGTTGATCGGCCAATTCCAGGGAGTGATGAATCCGCAGACGCCCGCGGGTTCCTTGACGATATGCGATGTGCCGACGTCTTCTTCGAATTTGAAGCTCTTCAGCAAATTCATGTTGGTCATCAGGTGGGCGAGCCCGATGGGAGCCTGGGCTTGCGTGGCCAGGTACATGGGTGCGCCCATTTCCTCGCTGATGGTTGCCGCCACTTCGCCGAGGCGCCTCTGGTAGACGCCGATAACGCGCTCGAGTATCGCGACGCGCTCTTCCCGGCTGGTGCGGGAGTAGGTTTCAAATGCGGCCTTGGCGGCGGCTACGGCGCGGTTGACGTCTTCCTCGTTGCCGAGCGCGATGTCGTCGATGGGTTCTTCGTTGGCGGGATTGATGACGGCGAGGGTATCGCTGCCGGCCGGCCTTACCCACTCGCCGTTGATATAGAACTTCTGTCGGTTGCTCACGGTTTTACCTTTCAAGTGTGTACAGAAAACGGGGGCGGTAGCTTACCACCAATTTGGGGACTGCCAAGCGTGGAGGCGCGCTTTGCAAGCGTCGCCGGTGGGTGGCTACTGCACGTTCATCGACTGGGACAGTACGCCGAAGCCGTCGGTGGCGGCGTGGCGCTTGGCGATGACCGCCTGGTATTCGTCGGAGTTGTACCACTCGCGGAAGTGGTCGCTGTCCCTGAATTTCAGGACCACCGTCTGCTTGCCAGGCGGGGTTCCTTCGATGGTTTCCGCGGCTTCGTCATAGACCGTCACTTCGACCCCGTGGGTCTGGGCGGTCGCACCGGCGCCGACCTGGTATTCCCGGTAAAGGTCCAGATCGGTCACCTCGTACTGAAGAATGAAATAGGCTGCCATTGCGTGCTCCTCAAGCGACCCTCAGAGCCGCTGGTTCGTTTCGTTAAGGCACCGGGGCTCACTTGCCCGGTTGCGCGTCTCCTTCCCCGGAAAACTCGGGCAGGCCCGGGTGTCCGAGGAACATCTTGCCGAGTTCCGCGTACAGCGGGTGCGCTACCCAGCGGTGGGTGGCGCAGCCGTGGGCATCGCGGAGCTTGCGCTCCAGCGGGCAGTCCATGCGCAGGCTGGTGGTGCCGGCGGCGTTGTGCACGCTGTCGACGACGTGCATGGACACGTTGGCCGCGTGGGTGCAGGCAAGACGGGCGAGCTTGGTGGTCTCGGGGCCGGGCGTGGGGGCGCCGGCCGCCAGTTCCTCCACCACGTCGTCCATGGTTTCCATCAGGAAGGCGCGGACGGCGCGCAGGGACGCTTCGCCTTCGCCCATGCGGTAGTGGGCGATGGGCTTGTCCTTCAGCGCCGAGGTGGTCAGCAGGGGAATCTTGTTCTGGGCGATGTCGGAGAACGCGTCGAGCGCGCCCCGGGCGACGCCGATGGCGACCGCCGCCTTGTTGAACGACAGTCTCAGCGCCACGGGAATGCGGAATACCGGGTTCGGGTAGTGCGCCGGGACGCTGAAGAGATCGACGGGCACCAGCCGTTCGGGCACCAGGGCGCCGTCGGCGAACACGTCATGGCTGCCGGAGCCGCGCAGGCCGGCCATGTGCCAGGTGTCCTTGATCTCCCACTCGCTCTTGTGCAGGAACCACATGCGGAAGATGGGGTTGCCCGCATCGTCCATTTTCGGATTGCCGTCCTCGACGATGGGCGCCACCATGAACGCCCATTCGGCGTTGTGGCAGCCGGAGAGGAAGGTGGCCTGGCCCCAGACCCGGTAGCTGCCGTCCTTCTGCTCGATGGCGTAGGAGGGCTGGGTGCCGGGCCCGCCACCGCCGCACATGATCACCCGGGGGTTGTCCACGTAGACTTCCTTGGCGATGACCGGGTCCATGCCGCCCGCGGCGATGGCGTTGATCTCGGAGCCGATCATGACGTTCCAGCCCACCGAGCCGTCGATGGCGGCGATGGCTTCAAGCACGTCGATGGTTTCGCGCACGGAGGCGTTTTCACCGCCCAGTTCGTGGGGCAGGGTGAACCGGTACAGGCCTTCCCGGATGAGGATATCGGCGGTTTCTTCCGGCAGGCGCCTGGCCTTCTGGGCCTCGTCGCCGCCCTCGGCGATGGCGTCCTTGATCCGGTGCACGCGCTCCAGCGGCGTTTCGGTGAAAAAGGTCTGTTGGGTCGCTTCGGCCATGACTGCATCCTTCCGTTGTCTATTCAGGATAACCCGTTATCCTTTTCAGGAAAACGGGCAATCGGCTTCGCGGGCAGTCAGAAACCGGCGACAAGGCCTTCCTTGCGGTGGTCCGAACCGCCCACGTAACCGGAATCCGTCTTCAGGATAAGCTGGGCGCCGCCGAATACGGGCTCCAGCGGCTCGAAGCGCACCCGGTGTCCCCGGTTCGCGAGGCCCTGCGCCACCTTGGGGTCGAAACCGGTCTCGAGGCCCACGCTGAAATCCGGATATACGTGCCAGCGCGGCGCATCGCTCGCGGCCTGGGGATTCTGGCCATGGTCGAAGATGCGCCGCACCATCTGCACGTGGCCCTGATGCTGCATGTGGCCGCCCATGACCCCGAAGCTCATCAGCGGCGCGCCTTCGCAGGTCACGAATCCCGGAATGATCGTATGGTAGGGGCGCTTTTTCGGGCCCACGCGGTTCGGGTGCCCCGGCTCGAGAACGAAACCGAGGCCGCGGTTCTGCATGGCGATGCCGGTTCCCGGCACGACGACGCCCGAGCCGAATCCCTCGTAGTTCGACTGGATCATCGAAACCATCATGCCGCCCGCATCCGCGGCGGTGAGATAGACCGTGTCCCGGCTGGTCGGCAGGGCCACCGGCGGGAGCCGGTTTGCCTGCTCGCCGATGCGTTGCGCCGCCCGCTTCAGGGAGCTTTCGTCCAGTAACTCCTCGGGAGAGACCGTCATTGCGGCAGGGTCGGCAAAATGATCGAAGGCCGCGCGAATGGCGATCTTCATGGCTTCGAGTTCCCGGTGGACGCCCGGTTCGGAGTCGAGGGGTTCGATGTCGAGATGCTGCAGGATGCCGAGCGCGACCTGGGCGGCGAGCCCCTGTCCGTTGGGCGGAATCTCGTGCAGCGTCACGTTGCGGTAGTCCTGGGCGAGGGGAGCGACCCAGTCGGCGCGATGTTCCGCCAGATCGGCCATGCGCATGGCGCCGCCGTCGGCGATCGATGCGGCCTCGATCCGTTCGGCCAGCCTGCCGCGGTAGAAAGACTCCCCGTGCGTCTCGGCGATTTCGGTGAGCGTTGCCGCCAGGTCCGGGCGCCTGAACAGCTCGCCGGGTGCGGGCGCGGGCAGGAAATGATCGGCGAAGTGCTCGAAACCGCGGTAGGTTTCCCCCGCAAACTGCCAGTAGAAGCCGGTTTTGGGGCCCACCTGAAAGCCCGCTTGCGCGTATCGGATCGCATCGCTGAAGAGTTCCGGGAAGGACAGCCTGCCGTAGCGGTCGGACAGTGCGACCCAGGCGCTGACGGCGCCGGGTACGGTCACCGCATCCCAGCCCCGGTTCGGCATCGAGTCGCGGCCGGCGAACCGCTCCGGCGTCCAGCCGGCGGGCGAGCGCCCCGATGCGTTCAGCCCGGCCAGCGAGTCGCCGTCCCAGACGATGGCGAACGCATCGCTGCCGGCGCCGTTGTTGTTCGGCTCCACCACGGCGAGCGTAATGGCGGTGGCGAGGGCCGCGTCCACGGCGTTGCCGCCCCGGCGCATCGCATCGATACCGGCCTGTACGGCCAGAGGCTGCGACGTTGCCACCAGGTTGGCCGCGCAAACCGGTGACCGGTTGGATGGATAGGGCTGGCGGAAGTCGATCATCGGCGCATGTTAACAACGCGCGCCGTAACTTTTCGAGAAACCCTGCGCCGCGAGTGCATTGTCCAGGAAACCCGCTTGCCGGTGCGGGTGATGGGGCGCCCGGATTGCCAATCGGCGAGCCGGGACGGGGCAGGCCGCGCGATTGACAGGTTTGCGGGCGATGGCCATATTGACCCGTCGCAACCGGATCGTTCCCCACCGGCCCCGTACGGAACCGGCGGGGCGGTGTTGCGCCAAGCGGGAGGGAAACCAATGGCGAGTGTGTCGGGCGAGCAGTGGTCTTCGCGGGCAGGATTCCTGATGGCCTCCGTCGGCTTCGCCGTCGGGCTCGGCAATATCTGGCGTTTTCCCTACATCACCGGAGAGAACGGCGGCGCCGCCTTCGTTGTCGTCTATCTGGTCTGTGCCTTCGTCATCGGCGTGCCGATCCTGATCGCCGAAGTCATGATCGGGCGCCGGGGCGGGATGAGTCCGCCGGGGTCGATGCGCGCCGTCGCGCTGGCGGAGGGCAAGTCCGGTCACTGGCAATGGGCGGGCGGAATGAACGTACTGGCCGCGTTTCTGATTCAGGTCGTCTATTGCGTCGTCGCCGGTTGGGTGCTGCTCTACCTGTTCAAGGCCCTGACCACGGGATTCGCCGGCATCGACGGGCCGGGGGCGGCGGCGGAATTCGAAGCCGTGCTGGCCGATATCCCGGGCCTGATTTTCTGGACGGTGCTGGGCCTGGCCATCACCGGCGCCATCATTTACGCGGGCGTCCGCTCCGGAATCGAACGGGCCGTGCGGATACTGATGCCCACCCTGTTCGGCTTGCTGGTGGCCCTGGCTGCCTACAACGTATTCGCGGGTGGATTCGGGCAGGCGTTCACGTATCTGTTCGCGCCCGATTTCAGCAAGGTGAATGGGCCGATGATCCTTGCCGCCGTTGGGCAGGCTTTCTTCTCGATCGGCGTGGCGATGGCGGGGATGATGACGTTCGGCGCCTATCTGCCGAAAAGGGTTTCGATTGCCGGCAGCGCCTTGATCATCGTCTCGGCGGATACCCTGGTCGCTCTGCTTGCCGGGCTCGTCATTTTCCCGGTGGTCTTCGATTTCGGCCTCGATCCGGGGGGCGGCACCGGACTCATATTCCAGACCCTGCCCGTCGCCTTCGCGCAGATGCCGGGCGGTCATCTGGTCAGCGTGCTGTTTTTCCTGCTGCTGTCGGTCGCTGCCATCACGTCGATGGTCGGGCTCGTGGAAGCCATCACGGCCTGGATGAAGGAACACCGGGGCTTCGAGCGGCACAAGAGCGCCGTGGCGGTGCTGTCGGGCATCGCGCTGCTCAGCCTGGTCAGCGTTCTTTCCTACAATGTCCTGAGTCACGTTCAGCTCTTCGGCAACGACCTGCACGCCGTGTCCGACTATGTGCCCAATCAGATCCTGCTGCCCCTCGGCGGGCTGTTGATCGCCGTTTTCGCCGGGTGGTTCGTCAGCCGTGCCTCAGCCCGGGACGAACTGGCCATGGAAAGCGATGCGCTCTTCAACGCCTGGCGTTTTCTCGTCCGCTACGTGGCGTCCGCGGCGGTACTGGTCATCTTCCTGTTCGGAGTCAGCGGCTGACGGGGATTTGTTTCAGCGCCACAAGAACGCGATAAGCGGTACCGGCTTCTGGTAAAATCCGCAGGATGGCCGGAGAGATGGAGAGTGCGGGGGCCCGCTCTGCAGCGGAAACCGATATTCCGCTCGCCCGCTCGTTGCGCGGCAAGTTCATCTTCCTGCTCGCCGTCCTCACCGCGCTCACCGCCACCGTTCTGACGATCGCCGACTACATCTACGTGCGCCAGTTGCTCACCACCAGCGTCCAGGAGCAACTGACGCTGCGTGCCGAGGGCATTCGCGAAGTTCTGCTTGCACACGTGAAGCAGCGCAGCGATGGAATCCGGCTTGTGGCCAGCCAGACCGGGCTGCGTGAACTGCTCGAGGAAAGGCTGGACGGGGAAGTCGAGGAAGACGCCTTCCGGGCCGTTACCTCGCGCGTGCTGCTCGATGCCCAGCAGAGCACTGAAGGGTTCCTCAACACCCGCATCACCGACCCGGCGGGAATGGTCGTGACCGCAACGGATGTGACGCACCTGGGCGCGGACCTGTCCGCCAGCCGCGCTTTCCTGGACGGAATGAGCGAGCCGACACTGGGGCTGCCCGTGCCGGCGGCGGGCAGCTACAGCGCCATGCTGTCGGCGCCCGTACGGAGCCGGTCGGGGCGGTTCCTCGGCGTTGCCATCGTGGAGGTGGATGCCCAGCCGGAACTGAACATCCTCGCCGCCCTGCCCAGCGTTTTCGACAGCGCGGAGGTGCGGCTCGGCGTCTGGAAAACGCCCGCCGGAACCCACGACCGGATTCGCTACCTGTTCCCCGTGGGGCCCACCCAGGCCCTGTCGATGGAAGCATCCGGGGATGCAGCCATGCGGGCGGCCCTGAACGGCGGCACCGGGTTTGCGGAAACGACCGACTATCTCGGCCGCGAAGTGCTGTCCGTGCACATGCCGGTCGGTTACGGGGGCTGGGCGATGGTGGCCCAGGTCGCCGCCGGCCAGGCCTATGCGCCCATCGGCCAGATCGGGCTGGTGTCGCTGGTGGTCGCCATTGTCTTTTTCCTGCTCGCGGCACTGATCGGCGGGCGTATCGCCGCGGTCTTCACCCGGCCGGTTCTGCGCCTGGCCAAGGTGGCGCGGGCGGTGGAGGGCGGCGACATGACCGTGCGGGCGCGTGTGGATACCCAGGATGAACTTGGGCTTCTAGGCGTTGCCTTCAACACCATGACCTCCTCGCTTGCCCTGCACCAGAATCACCTGGAAGAACTGGTCCGGGAACGCACGGCGCAGTTGCAGGAATCCCGCGATCAGCTAGCCGACCTCTGCCGCCTGCTCGAGAGCCATGCGGAAACCATGGAACTCGACCTGCAGCGGGCGGAGGTGATCCAGCGTTCCCTGTTGCCGGGCTCGCCTCCGGACATTCCGGGGTTCTGCGTGCACACCCTCTACCGTCCCGGGCACAACGTCGGCGGCGACCTGTTCGACATCGTCAAGGTCGATGACAGCCATCTGGTCCTGGTGATCGCCGATGCCTCGGGCCACGGCGTCAGCGCCGCCATGCTGTCGGTGCTGTTCAAGCATCGCCTGGCCTTCGTGGACTCCCTGGGCCGGCCGCTCGGCCCCTCGGAAGCGCTGAAACAGGTCAACCGGTCGCTGCTGGCCGGGCCGACCACGCCGGGCATGTTCGTTACCTGCATCTACTGCCTGCTGGACATCGAGCAACGCATGGCGGTTATCGCCTCCGCCGGCCACAGCACGGCGATCCGGGTGGGGCGCTTCGGCAGCGCCGAGCCGATCGAGCATACGGGCCCGGCACTGGGCCTGTACCGGGATGCGGTGTTCGCGGAGTGCGAGATCGAACTGGGCGAGCAGGACCAGCTTCTGTTCTACACCGACGGCATCTTCGACATCGGCGGCGAGGAGAAACCGAGCATCGCCTCGATCGCCAGCACGCTTGTGCGGCACGGCGAGGAAGAGCATGTACTGGACGAACTGTTCATCGACCTTTCCCACGGCCACGAGCGGGAAGACCGGGACGACGTGACCATGTTGCTGCTCGAGGGCCACTCCGGTGAGAGCTACTTCGGCAGCGACGACGACGTTCCCGAACTGGAGGTGGACCCGCCGGCCGACGCACCGCTGCTCACCTGGGCAGAAACCGGTGAGGCCTGGTTCGTCTGCCTCAAGGGGCGGGTTACCTGGACCTACGCCGAGGCGCTGCTGCAGGGCGCCCGTGCCGCCATCGCCCGGGGCAGGCGGCTGGTGGTCGACCTGGCCGAGTGCGAGTACCTAGACAGCGCGCTGCTCGGCACCCTGCACGAAGTCGTGCAGGAGGCGGGTGAGGGATCGGTCGGGGTCGCTGTGCAGGGGGCGGGCGATGCGCTCCTGGAGGCGTTCGGTCAGCTCAGCATGGACCTGGTGCTGAGCCACGTCACGGAGCAGATTGTGCCGGTTCCAGACAACCGCGAGTCCATCGCCTTGCCGGACGCCGACCCGAAGGGCCAGAAGATTCGCCTGCTTCGCGCCCACGAAGTGCTCGCGGCCCTCAGCGACGACAACCAATCCGAATTCGGGGGGGTGGTCGCTACCATGCGGGAAGACATGGGCGTCGGCTAGAAGGCCATACGATGCCGGTGCGCCTGAGCAGTCTGACCGCGGCATCGCTTCTCGTCATGATGGCGGGTTGCGGTGAGCGAGACGGCGAGGTTCATGCCCTCGGAACGCTAGAGCGGGACCGTATCGAACTGGCGGCGGACACCAATGAACCCATCGTGCGCATCGCTGTCTCCGAAGGGCAGCGGCTCGGCATCGGCGATGTGCTCATCGTGCAGGAAAGCGCGCGGGCAGAGGCCGCACTCGACCGGGCCCGCTCGGAGGAACAGGCCGCCGGTGCGGCGCTGGCGGAGGCCGAGGAGGGCCCGAGGGCGCAGCGGATCGTGCAGGGCAGGGCCCGCCTGCAGGCGGCCCGGAGCGCGCGGCAGACGGCCCGGTTCGAACTCGACCGCCAGGTCTCCCTGGTGGAGCGCAACTATTCGTCACAGAACCTGGTCGATATCCTCAAGGGACGTTTCGAGGAAAGCGTGGCCCGGGAGGCCGAGGCGGAAGCGGCGCTCGATGAGTTGCTGGAGGGAACCCGGGACGAACGCATCGACCAGGCCCGCAACCGGTACGCCGCTGCCCGGGCGCTGGTCGAGGAACTGGCGGTGACCGTGGAACGCGCGATCGTCAAGAGCCCCGTGGACGGTGTGGTCGAGGCGCTGCCGTTCGAGATCGGCGAGCGTCCCCCGCCGGGCGCCACCGTGGCGGTGGTGCTGGCCGAGGCGCCGACCTACGCCAGGGTGCACGTGCCCCAGGGCGTGCGCACCCGGATTCGCAGCGGCTCCCGGGCCCGAATCGCCATCGACGGCCACGAGCGGGCCTATCCGGGGACAGTGCGCTGGATTGCCGCGGACGCCGCCTTCACGCCGTATTTCGCACTGACCCAGCACGACCGTTCCCGGCTGAGCTACGTCGCCGAGATCGACCTGGTCGGCGAGAACGTCCATGAACTGCCCGTCGGGGTGCCGGTGGAGGTGGTTTTTCCTGAGCTCGGGCAATGAGCGGCGCGGCGCCGGCCATTGAAGCCCGGGGCCTGACGCGCCATTTCGGAGACCTGGTGGCGGTCGACCGCCTGGACATGCGGGTCCCGAAGGGCAGCATCTACGGTTTTCTGGGCCCCAACGGCTGCGGCAAATCCACAACCATCCGCATGCTGTGCGGACTCTTGCTGCCCACCGCGGGCGCCGCCTACGTACTCGGCGTCGATGTGCGCCGGGACCCGGAGGCGCTCAAGAGCCGCATCGGTTACATGACCCAGCGGTTCTCCCTGTACGACGACCTGTCCGTGGCGGAGAACCTGCGATTCATGAGCGAGATCTACCGGCTGCCGCGGCGGCGCAGGCGGCCGGCCATCGAGGCGCAACTTAAGCGGTTCCGGCTTAAGGACCGGCGTAACCAGCTCGCCGGGTCGCTCAGCGGCGGCCAGCGCCAGCGGCTCGCACTGGCGGCGGTCACCCTGCACCGGCCCGAACTGCTGTTTCTGGACGAACCCACGAGCGCGGTGGACCCGGAAAGCCGGCGGGAATTCTGGGAAATGCTGTTCGACATGGTGGACGACGGCGCCACCGCGCTCGTCACCACACATTTCATGGACGAGGCCGAACGCTGTCACGCGCTGGCCATCCTGAACGAGGGTTCCCTGGTTGCGTCCGGGTCGCCCAAGACCCTGATGGCGGAACTGCCGGCCAGCGTCGTCGAGGTGGAAACCGGCAATCCCCGGGCAGTGCGCGAATTCCTGCTGCGGTTCGAACCGGTCATCGACGTGGCCCAACTCGGTTCCCGCCTGCATGCGCTGGTGACGCCCGAATTGCCGGAACCGGTGGCGGTGCTGGCGGCTGCGCTTGAGCGGGATGGCCTGGACGCGACTCTCAGGCGCGTCGGCCCCAATCTTGAGGATGTGTTCGTCATGGCGACCCAGGGGGGGTGAGCGTGCTCTCAGCCACCCGCATACTCGCCATCGCCAGGAAGGAATTCTTCCATTTGCGACGAGACCGGCTGACCGGCGGAATGGTGGCGGGCATTCCGATCGTCATGACACTGCTGTTCGGTTACGCCATCAACCACGACGTGCGCAACCTGCGCGCGATGGTGGTCGACGAGGCCAATACCAGCGCCTCCAGGGCCCTGGTGGCGGATGCCGCCGCATCCCAGGTGATTCGCATCGTCGGCCGCGCCGGCAGTCCGGGGGCGCTGGAGGAGATGATCGCCTCGGCCGAGATTTCGGTGGGCATCCATGTGCCCCCGGATTTCGAGGAGCGTCTGGCCCATGGCACGCCCCCGTACATCCAGGTGCTCGCGGACGACAGCGACCCGGTCGTGCTCAACGCCATGCGCGGCCTGAACGGGCTGGCCGTCGGGCCCGCCGCACGGCAGCCGGGCGCGGTGGAGATTCGCCCCCTCTACAACCCGGAACGGCGCACGGCGGTGTTCATCGTGCCGGGGCTGTGCGGTGTGATCCTCACCCTGACGATGGTGCTGTTCACCTCCATCGCCGTGGTGCGCGAGCGCGAACGGGGCAACCTGGAGCTGATCATCACCACGCCGGTGCGGGCGCTGGAGCTCATGACCGGCAAGATCATCCCCTACATCTTCATCGGCTACATCCAGATCACGCTGATCCTAATCCTGGGAATGTGGCTGTTCGATGTGCCTGTGCGGGGTGACCTGGAAGATTTCTACCTGGGCGCGGGGGTGTTCGTCATCAGCATCCTCAGCCTGGGCCTGCTCATCTCCACCGCGGCGGAGACGCAGTTCCAGGCCTTCCAGATGACCTTCATGTCTTTCCTGCCGCAGTTGCTGCTGTCCGGGTTCATGTTTCCCTTCGAGGGCATGCCCCGGGCGGTTCAGTATCTGAGCGAGGCGTTCCCGCTGACCCACTTCCTGCGCATCGTCCGTGGCGTGATACTGCGCGATGCCAGCCTGCCGATGCTGACCGCCGACCTCTGGCCGCTGGCGCTGTTCTTCCTGGTGGTGATGTCGATCGCGATCCTGCGCTTCCGCAAGCGCCTCGATTGACGGCCCGGTCCGGGTGCGGAGCCCGGATCGTGCCGACTACATCTGGAATTCCGGAAGCTGCACCACGAGGCCGTCGATGGCGTCGCTCACCTCGATCTGGCAGGAGAGCCGCGAATTGGCCTCCCTTTCCGGATTGAGGTCGAGCATGGACTCCTCCATGTCGTGGGGCCGGCCGACGACCTCGATCCACTCCTCCGCCACGATCACGTGGCAGGTGGCACAGGAGCACTCGCCCCCGCAATCCGCGTCAATGCCGGGAACGCCGTGGTCGATGGCGGTGCGCATGACCGTGGAGCCCGGTTCCCCGTCGATCACGTGACGGGTTCCATCGAATTCGATATAGGTGATGCTGGGCACTCGCGACTGCGCTCCTTCGCTCGGAATTCCTGGCGGCGCGTATCATACCCAAGCGGCGGGCAGGGTCCAGCGAGTTGGCGCACAGGTCAGACTGGGTTGTATGCTACGCGCCGCCCGCCGGCACCAACGGATCCGGGGGCCTGTTGAAACCGGAATGCGGGAACTCGACCAATGATCGATCGACGTTGGGTATTCAAGGGGCGGCGCTTCTGATGGCCGGACCATTGCATGGCGTTCGGGTCGTGGATTTCACGGCCATGTTGTCGGGGCCCATGGCGGGGGCGATCCTCGCGGACCAGGGCGCCGAGGTGATCAAGGTTGAGTCCCCCAGGGGCGATGAAGTCCGCAGGATGGGGAGGCCCCGCAACGGCCTCACGGCGGGTTTCTTCGCGTGCAACCGGGGCAAGCGTTCGCTGTGCCTCGATCTCAAGCATCCGGAAGGCCTGGAGGCGGCGCGCACGCTGATCGCTTCGGCGGACGTGGTCATGCAGAATTTTCGGCCCGGCGCCATGGATCGCCTGGGCCTCGGCGCGGCAAAGCTGCTCAAGGCCCATCCACGGCTGGTCTACCTGTCGATCAGCGGCTTCGGGGAGACGGGCCCATACGCCCACCAGCGTGTATACGACCCGGTCATCCAGGCGCTCACCGGGGCGACGGATATCCAGGCCGATCGTGAGACGGGGCGCCCGAAGATGTTTCGCGTGGTCGTCGCCGACAAGGTGACCGCCCTGACAGCCGCCCAGGCCGTGACCGCGGCGCTGTTTGCGCGGGAAACGACCGGGCGCGGCCAGCACATCCGCCTCGCCATGCTGGACGCCCTGATCTCGTTCTTCTGGCCCGAAGGCATGGGGGGCCTGGTATTCGTCGGCGATGAAGTGGACGTGACGAAGTTCCAGGGCACGATGGATCTCATCTACGAAACCGCCAACGGCTTCATCACCGCGGGGGCCGTCACGGACGCGGAGTGGCGGGGCATGTGCAACGCGCTGGACAAGCGGGAATGGATCGACGATCCCCGTTTCAAGACCACGCGCATGCGCATGCGCAACGTCGAGGAACGCAAGCGCCTGACGGCGGCGGAAATCAGGAACTGGGACCGCAAAGAGATACTCGCCCGGCTGAACGCGGAGGACGTTCCCTCCGCACCCCTCTTGACCCGCCTGGAACTGCTCGACCACGAGCAGGTGGTCGCCAACGACATCGTCGGCATCTATGAATTCGAAGGCCACGGCCGCATCCGCCTGGCGCGCCCCCCGGCTCGCTTCGAAGCGACGCCCGCCGGCATCGATGCACCCGCGCCGCAGCTCGGCGAGCACAGCGAGGCGATTCTGACGGACATCGGCTATACGGACGCGGCAATCCGCAAGCTGGTGGAGCAGGGAGTCGTGTTGAAATGATCGCGCAAGCGCGCGACGCGGCCGCTGGAGGCGTTCCAGCCGCAACCGTTAAGGCACCCCTGCGCCCTCGAACTCGCTGCTGAGACCGATGACATTTTTTGAAATTAATTGTTATTTAAAATCAAAGGGTTGTAACTTATTCCATGAAAGCCATTGAACTGATCCCGGGCGTTCTCTTACTCCTGGCTTTGCTAGCCGGTTGCACCGAGCAGGCGGCCGAGGATCCCGGCAGCGACCCGGCGATGCCGCAAGCGGAAGCTCCTGAGTCCCGCGCGGCGGCGATTCAGCGCGCTACCGCGGACATCGACGGGGCGCGCATCGTCGTGGCCGAGGCGGAGAACTGGCTCAGCACGGGTCGCACGTACGATGAACAGCGGCACAGTCCCCTCGATCAGATCAACCGGGAAACGGTGAGCGATCTCGGTCTCGCCTGGTATTGGGACACCGACACCAGGCGCGGCCTGGAAGCGACGCCTATCGTGGTGGACGGCGTGATGTTCACCACCGGCACCTGGTCGGTGGTCTGGGCGCACGATGCGAAAACCGGCGAACTGCTCTGGGAATACGACCCGCAGGTGCCGCGCGCCTGGGGGCGGTATGCCTGCTGTGACGTGGTCAATCGCGGCGTGGCGGCTTGGAAGGGCAGGGTTTACGTGGGTACGCTCGACGGCCGCCTGGTCGCCCTGGACGCGGGCACGGGCGAACCCGCCTGGGACGTCTCCACAATTCCGCCGGATCGCGCCTACACGATCACCGGCGCCCCCCGCATCCTCAAAGACAAGGTGATCATTGGCAACGGCGGAGCCGAGTACGGCGTGCGCGGCTACATCACCGCCTACGATGCGGCAAGCGGTGAGCGGCTATGGCGCTTCTACACGGTGCCGGGGAATCCCGAAGACGGTTTCGAGAGCGAAGACATGGAACTGGCGGCCGCAACCTGGCAGGGCGGCAAGTGGTGGGAAGTCGGCGGCGGCGGCACGGTCTGGGACTCCATGGCGTTCGACCCGGAGCTGAACCTGCTCTACATCGGCACCGGCAACGGCTCGCCCTGGAACCGCTACATCCGCAGTCCCGGTGGCGGGGACAACCTCTACCTGTCCTCCATCGTGGCCATCGATGCCGACACCGGCCGGCGCGCCTGGCACTACCAGACCACTCCCGGGGATACCTGGGACTATACCGCCGTACAGCACATGATCCTGGCGGATATCGAGATCGACGGCCGCCTGCGCAAGGTCATCATGCAGGCGCCCAAGAACGGGTTCTTCTACGTCATCGACCGCACAAACGGCGAGTTCATCTCCGCTGAAGCCTACGTGCCCGTTACCTGGGCGACCCATGTCGACCCGGAAACCGGCCGCCCGGTGGAGAACCCGGAAGCGCACTACGCCAACGAGAAGAAACGGGTCAGGCCGGGGCCGCTGGGCGGCCACAACTGGCATCCCATGACCTACCATCCGGGTACCGGCCTGGTCTACATCCCGGCGCTGGACCTGCGCTTCGACTTCGCGCAGGACAACGCTTTCAGGTACGTCCCAGAGAACTGGAATACCGGGGTGGATCTCATGGCCACCGCTCCGCCCCCCACGGTGGAGGAAAACCTCGACAACCTGGCGGCCATCAAGGGTTTCCTGGCCGCCTGGGACCCGGTAGGCCAGCAGGAAGTGTGGCGGGTGCAGCACGCGACGGCCTGGAACGGGGGCCTGTTGTCCACGGCGGGCGGCCTGGTCTTTCAGGGCCGGGCGGACGGCCGGTTCGCGGCCTACGCCGCCGATACGGGCGAGTTGCTGTGGGAGAGCCCGACCTACGTGGGCATCATCGCCGCGCCGGTAAGCTACAGCATCGACGGCGAACAGTACGTCAGCGTCGTGGCCGGGTGGGGCGGCGCCTACGCGGTGGCAAGCGGAGCGCCCCGCCACCGGGACAACGTCCTCACCGAGGGGCGGATCCTGACCTACAGGCTGAACGGCGACGAAACGCTGCCGCAACCCGAGGTGACCTATCTGGCCGTGCCCACACCCCCCGCCATGGACTACGCGCCCGAGCAGTTGGAACGCGGCGAGGAGGCCTTCCACGCCTATTGCGCGGTCTGTCACGGGCCCGGAGTTGGGACATCGGGAACGATCACGAGCCTGCTGTACGCCAGCCACGCGACCCATGAGATCTGGAACGCCATCGTGGTGGACGGCGCCTACACGGAAATGGGCATGCCGGACTTCAGCCATGCCCTGGATGCCGAGGGAGCCCAGGATATCCGGGCCTACGTCATCGAGCGGACCAAGGGAATGATCGCGTTCTGCGAGTCGTCCTACCGGGAGGAATACCCGGAACTGCTCGATACCGCTTGCGAGATACCGCAGGTAACCGGGAGTTGATCACTGTCATTCATCAACAAATTGTTGCCCAAACCCAATCTATCATTGAAAAAACTCAAACGATTAATTCAAACGTAGTTTTTTGGAATATACGTACCTAAAGATTGCTTTGATCGGGTACCGAGAGCAGGTATGCGGTACGGGTATCCGGCACACCAAGCGGACGCGTTGTCGTGGAATTCAAGGGCGCAGATTGTTCGACACCCGGCCCCGCAACCAGTTGCGGGGCGTCGCCACCTGCCGAAGCGGTGCTTCGGCTCGGGCTGCGCCCGACCGGTGGCGACCCCGCACCGCACACCTACTCTCTCCCAGCGGGTTTCTGTTCCTTGCGCGTCAGTGTCCCGGCGGGCCGGGTTGGGAACTTTCATGGAACCGTTCAGGCTGGTTCAGGCGCCCGGCAACCTGGCCCGGGCCGTTCCGAATACCCGGGTTTCGCCGGCCTCGTTGGCGACGGTGATGTCGATCTCAACCTCGCCCGCTTCCTCGTCGATGTCGGTGACCACGCCGTTGATGTGGCAGGGCTCGTCTACCACGAGGGGCGCCCGGAACACCGTGTCGAGCTGATGCAGGCTGGCCTCGGGCGCCCAGCGGTGGATCATCGCCGCCAGGAAGCCCTGGCTCATGATGCCGGGTACGAGTGCGCCGGGCAGGCCTTCCCGGCGGGCCGCCTCGTGGTCGGTGAAGCGCGGGCCGAACCAGTGCGCGGCCCGGACGAACGCCTTGACGTTGTTCATGGAGGTGTCGGGGTTGAAGGCCGGCAGTTCTTCGCCGAATTCCACCTCGTCAATGTGGGAGGGCATATCTTATTTTCTGAATTAAATTTGTATTATAACTTTTTATAAATTAATGTTTTTTTCCGGTGAATCCATTGGCGGAAATCGGTTGGTACGCGCCGTCAGGATTCCGGCTTTTCCCGTATGACGGTGCTGGTATCCGCGTGAGCCAGGCGTTTCCCGTCCGGCCCGTTGACCTCCATGCGCTTGACGAAGAACACCATCCGCCCGGACCGTCCCGTCTTGGTGTAGATGTCGTGCATGTGGGTTTTGCCGGTGAGCCTGACCCCAGGCCGGATGGGCTTGAACACCGCCACCGCGCGGCCGGCGTCCATGCCGAGACCGGCGATTTCGGGAAACCCGTCCGGCAGGCGGTTGTAGGGCTGCAGGCTGGCGACCATGGTCGGCGGCGCCTGAAAGTCGGGGTGGGCCGGGTTGATAAAGCGGGGTGCCAGTTCGCCGCAACTTGCCGAGTATTGCGCGATGTCTTCGGCGGTCAGTTCGAAGGCTTTCTCGTCGAAGACCCGGTTGAGGTATTCGGCGCGCAACGCCTCGATGTCAAGCGGTTCGCTCATGTGCCGGCCCCACCGGTATCGGGAGACGGGGGTCCCGGCCGCGGACTCAGGCGCAGGGCTTCGAACTCCTCGGCGCGTAGCGCTTCGGCGAGTTCGGCCGCACTGGTCACCCCGGCGGGAAACCGGGTGGCGCAACGGCCGATGTGGCTGACGATGTGCGCATCGCTGCCGCCGATGCCGAGATAGCCGAGTTCCCGGGTCATCCTCTGCGCCAGGTCGTCTTCGCGGCCCCGGCTGCCGCCGTTGTGGATCTCGACGATGCGAACGCCCTCCGGTACGCCGTATTCGTCGATGTGGGCGAACATGCCCACGCGCTTGCGCCCGGGGTGGCAGGGCACCGGTACGGCCCCGTGGCGCTCGGATTCCTCGATGACCCTTGCCAGGGGCAGATTGATGTCGGCGAAATCGAAGGCGCGGGTCAGCGCTTCCGTGACGCCGAAGATGAGCACGTGGCCGTATTCCGTTTCCACCTCGCTGCCCTTGAGGATCGTGAGGCCGTGTTTCCGGGCGAGGCCGGCGTAGTCGGATTCACGGTCGAACTGGCGGTGCTCGGTAAGCACGAAGCCGTCCACGGGCAGTTCCCGGGTTCGAATCCACCGGCAGTAGTTGGGGACCTTGGCGCGCCCGTCGTCGGACTTGACGGAGTGGGTGTGCAGATCGAGGATCACGAGGCGCGCCTCGGTTCGAGCAGCCGCTGCCAGTGGGCATCGAGTTGCCGGTGCAGATCGTGGAGGCTTGCGGAGTTGTCGATCACCACATCGGCACGGGCGGCGCGTTCCTCGTCGGAGAGCTGGGAATCGATGCGCATGCGCACGGCGGCTTCGTCCAGGCCGTCGCGGGCCATGGTTCGCGCGACGGCGGTTTCGGGGTCGGCAACGACCACCCAGATCTCGTCCAGGCCTTCCAGCCAGCCGGCCTCGAACAGTACCGCCGCCTCCAGAACCGTAATGCCGCCGGGCGGGGCCGCCGCCATCTCGGCCCGGGCCAGGCGGCCGATTTCCGGCCAGACGATGTCGGTGAGTTTTTTCATTTCCGCGGGGTTGCCGAACACCCTCCCGCCGAGCGCCCGGCGGTCGATGCAGCCGTCTTCGCCCACCACCTCCGCGCCGAAGGCCTGCCTTACCGCGTCGAAGGAGGGGGTGCCGGGGTCGTATGCGCGATGCCCCAGCCGGTCGCAGTCGACCACCCTGGCCCCGAGGCGGCCGAGGTACTGCGCCGCGGTGGACTTGCCGGAGGCGATGCCGCCGGTCAAACCGACGATCGTGGAGCGGGGAGCGTTCAAACCGGGGAGCCCTTGGGAAAATCCGGTGCCCGTTTCTCCACCAGGGCATCGAGGCCCTCTCTCCCTTCCGGGCCGAGGAAACCCAGCATCTCCAGCGCCGTGGAGGTGTCGTAGATGGGTCCCGCCATGCGCAGCCAGTTGTTGAGCGCGTACTTGGTCCAGCGAATGGCGTTCGGCGCGCCGTCGGCGAGTTTGCGGGCAACCTCCATGGTCCTGCCTTCGAGTTCGTCGTCTTCCACGCACAGCGAGATCAGCCCGATACGCTCGGCTTCCTCGGCGGAAAGCCGGTCGCAGGTCATCAGGTAGTACTTGGCTTTCGCCATGCCGCAGAGCAGGGGCCAGACGATGGCGGCGTGGTCGCCCGCGGCGACGCCGAGGCGCGTATGCCCGTCGGTGACGAACGCGGACTTCGCGGCGATGGAGATGTCGCAGAGCAGGCCCGCGACCAGGCCGGCTCCCACCGCGACGCCGTTGATCGACGAGATGGTGGGCTTGCCGCAGTTGATGATGTTGTAGACCAGGTCCCGCGCCTCTTTCCAGGTGGTGACGAGCGCCTGGTAGTCGTTGATGTTCGTCTCCACCATCTCGAAGTCGCCCCCGGCGGAGAACGCGCGCCCTTCGCCGGTAAGGATGACGCAATCGATTTCAGTGTCGTCGTCGATTTCCCGCCAGACGTAGGTCAGTTCGCGATGGCCGATGGCATCGAGGGCGTTCAGCCGCTCGGGCCTCGACATGGTGATGCGCAGGATGCGCTCGGCCGGGTAGTCGAACTTCAGGCGTCGGTAGCCCTGGTAGCGCTCCGTCATTGCGTGTCTCCGCATTCGTTTGCCGGCAGCCAACGGCTCCCCCGGATTGACTCTTCCAGCCTGGTTCCGGCTCGGTGGACGGCGCAATGTATCCAAGGTTGCGGTCGCGATGCAATGAAGCCCTTGATGAGGGTCGGCACGGGCCGACGCTGTCGTCGACGGGCCACATTGCTCACCTGAACTGGTATAGTCATGACAATAGCTAGCAGCATAGTTATTGCACTCAACATGAGAACCATACAGATGACGATGGAGAACGAGTTGGTCGAGCGGATTGACGATCGTGTCAGGCGCCTGGGAACGACTCGTTCGGCGTTCGCCCGGGACGCGTTGCGGGAGGCGTTGCAACGGCTCGACGAGCTGGAACTGGAGGCACGGCATATCGCCGGGTATCGAAGCAACCCACCCAAGCCGGACGAATTCAGCGTTCCGGAAAGCCATCGAGCCTGGGGTGATGACGCCTGGGACGCCGCGGACTGGGACACCGACTGATGCATCGGGGCGAAATCCGTTGGTATCGATTCGCCCCACCGAACAAGCGGCGGCCGGTTCTCGTGCTGACGCGAAACGCCATCATACCCAGCCTGGGTGAAGTGACCGTGGCGCCGATTACAACCAATGCACGAGGCATTCCGAGCGAGGTTGCGTTATCGGCCGAAGACGGATTGCCGCGGGACTGCGTCGTCAATTGCGATCACCTGCAAACGGTTCGGAAGGCGCGGCTGGGCGCTACCCTGGCGAGCCTGCCGGCGGGGAAAATGCGCGACGTGTCGAGGGCGGTCCGGTTCGCGCTCGACCTGCAACTCGACCTGCAATGAGCCGGCCGGGCCTCGGCATCTGGGCTGCCGCTTGCCTGCTGCCGGGTTGCGGCGCGATGCCGGAACCGGACGAAGGCCACCCATCGGCTGCCGCCGCGGCGGAATACGTGGGTTCACAAGCGTGCGCGGGGTGTCACCGGGAGGCATACGAGGGCTGGCTCGGCTCGCATCACCAGCTTGCCATGCAACCCGCCGGCGGTGCGGCCGTGGTCGCCGATTTCGAGGGCACGTCCTTCGCACACGGGGGTGTGCGTACGGCCTTCAACAGGCGGGGCGAGCGGTTTGTCGTCAGTACCGCTGGCCCCGACGGGGAGATCGGCGACTTTGAGGTGCGCTACACGTTTGGTGTGGAGCCCTTGCAACAATTCCTGCTGGAATTGGAGGGCGGGCGCCTGCAGGCGCTCGGGATCGCCTGGGATACCGCCGGTGAACGCTGGTTTCATCTGCAACCGGCGGACGGGGTCACTCACGAGGACCCCCTGCACTGGACCGGGCCGGCCTACACCTGGAACTTCATGTGCGCCGACTGCCACTCCACCGCCGTCAGCAAGGGCTACGATTCCGCGACGGACACCTACAGCACCGGGTTCGCGGAAGTGTCGGTGGGTTGCGAAGCCTGTCACGGGCCGGGTTCGCGGCATGTCGCCTGGGCAGCGACAATCGGGGACGGGTCCGGAGACCGGGCGGCTTCGCCACTGCCGGGGACGGGCTCGGGGCTTGCGGCCCTCGACTCGCAAGCCCGGCAGATCGACAGTTGCGCACCCTGTCACAGCCGGCGTGCGCAACTCGCCGACGGATTCACACCGGAGCGCCCGTTCCTGGACCACTACCTGCCGTCCCTGCTGGAGCCGGGACTCTACGAAGCCGATGGGCAGATTCTCGATGAGGTCTACGTCTACGGATCCTTTCTGCAGAGCCGGATGTACGCGCGTGGCGTCACCTGCGGAGATTGCCACGAACCCCATTCCGCGCAGCTCGTCGCCGAAGGCGATGCGCTGTGTACACGCTGCCACAACGAGGCGGGCCATCCGGGCTTTCCGACCTTGCGGCTCGCCGGCTACGACACGCCGGCCCATCACCTGCACGGTGCGGGCAGCGAGGGTTCGAGGTGCGTGTCCTGCCACATGCCGGACCGCACCTACATGGTGATCGACGATCGGCGCGACCATGGCCTGCGCGTTCCGCGGCCGGACCTGACCGTTGCCTTAGGCATTCGCAACGCCTGCCACGATTGTCACGACGACCGTTCCGCCGAGTGGGCGAGGGACGTGCTCGCGGGGCATTTCGGAACGAGGGACGACCCGCACTTCGCCGGGACAATGGCCGCGGCGCGCGGCGGCCTGCCCGGGGCTGCGGGCGCGCTGGCGGCGTTGGCCGAGGACGGGGACGAGGCGGCGATCGTCCGGGCGACCGCGCTCGCGCTCATGGAATCCTACGATGACGCCGGCACCGCGCTTGCGCTCGAACGGGGGTTGCGTGACGGGGATGCGCTGGTGCGCATCGGTGCGTTGCGGGGCGCCGCCCGGTTCGCACCGGACCGCTTCCGCAGGCGTGCCGGGCACCTGCTCGGCGACCCGCGGCTGGCCGTGCGCACCGAGGCCGCGCGACTGCTCGCGGGAGCGTTTGCCGGCCTGCCGGACGAGAGTCCGGAGAAGTCCCGTTTTGCCGGGGTGCTGGAGGAATACCTGGATACCCAGCGATTCAATGCGGACCGGCCGGAGGCGCACACGAACATGGCGAACGCGTTCCTGGCGCTCGGCGACGTTTCCCGGGCCGAAGCGGCGCTGGACGCCGCACTGGGCCTGTCTGCGGACTGGGTGCATGCGCTCGTCAACCTGGCGGACCTGTACCGCGCAACAAATCGCGACCCGGCCGGCGGCGAACTGCTCGAGCGCGCAACGGCCCTGGCCCCGGACGCGGCCGAGGTCAAGCTGGCACGGGCCCTGTGGCTGGTGAGGCAGGGCCGCGACTCCGAAGCGCTGCCGCTGCTGGCCGGTGCGGTGGAGCTGGCGCCGGACAATTCGCACTATGCTTATGTGTACGCGGTGGCGCTGCACTCCGGGGGCGAATCGATGCGGGCGCTTGAGGTGCTGGACGCGGCGCTCGGGCGGCGGCCCGGCGACCGGGCACTGGGCCGCGCGGCCGCCGGAATCGCTCGCGACCTGGGCGATGACGCCAGGATGCGGCGGTATCTCGAACCGCCATAGCGCCGGCGGCTATTGCGGCGGACGGACCCAGATCGGAGACGACCAGGCGCGGTCCTGGATGGTGGCGTGCATGTCGGGGTTGGGGGCGGCACCCGCACGCAACGCATCCCAGGTGGACCACCGGCACTTGGGGTTTTCCAGCACGCGGGCGTAGTAGAACGCATGTTGACGGGGATTGAAGCCGGGGTCGGTCCACACTGCGGAGAGTTCCGATGCGCCCTTCTCCGGGCTGACCGCACAGGTCGTGATGTCCACCGTCGCGCCATTGTCCGGGCAGCGGTGTGTCAGTTCGTCCACCGTGCCGCCGTCGGAGCAGGCAACGTCGTAGACCTGCTCGAACGATTCGCCGTCCTCGACCCAGCCCTTGATCACCTGCAGGCGTTGCAGGGGCACGGTGGCCGGGTCGCGCAGGGCCCAGACGAGAAAGCCCGGCGCCGATTCGCCCCCGGGCGACAGGTCGGCGCCCATGGGTACGCCCCGGTCGTACGCAGCGGCGATGAGGTTCTCGGCGTCGAGCAGCGACTCGTTGATGCCTGTACCGGCGAAGAACCGGATGCGGATGCGCGGCCCGCTGGTGGCGAAGGTCTCCTTGCGGCGGAACGCATTGTAGATGGCATCGCGGGTATTCGATTCCGCCCAGGCGCCCGCCAGCCCGGAAGCGCCCCAGGTGCGGCCGTCCGCGGGATGGCCCTCGGGCATGCTCTCCTCGGGATTGTCGGCAGGCACGGACCCGCGCAATGCGGGCGTGGCGTCCAGTATGCCGAGCTTGCCCACGTAGTTGTCTTCCCGAAGCGTTGCCGCCGCGTTGTGCGTGTCGGACGAGCCGATCAGGCCGAACCGGTACGGGTTGGAACCGCGGTCAGCCTCCATGGCGAGCCCCCGCAACAGGGCATCGCGCACGTAGCTGCCCTCGGGCTGGCTGAGCAACGGCGAACCGGCGCGCTGGTCGGAAATGCCGAAGTCGGCCCACTCGTCGTTGGGCGAGAGCATGGGGTGGGTGTCGGAGGTGCCCTTGACCTGGGTGACTTCCACCAGCGGCTCGTTGCGCAGGCGCTGGTTCGCATAGACGGCGTCGACCGGCCTGCCGGAGCGGTTTCTGGTCTCGAACATCGTGCCGTTCGAACGGTTCGAGTTGTGGGGGATGGCGAGCGACTCGATGCCGAGCGTCCGCAGCCCGTCCATCCAGTCCCACAGGTCCTCCGGATTGCGGGAATCGATGGCGCTGAAGGGCAGGTCGGGAACGTCGCTGCCCCTGTAGATCACGTTGCGGTGCAGGTTGGCGCCTTCGGCACCGGACGTCGTGTACTCGTAGCCGATGAAGGCGGTGAACGCGCCGGGGTCGTTGTGACGTTCGGCGGTCGCGACGATGTCGCGCCACGCGTCCCTGACGATGTCGAGATCCAGCAGTTCCACACCCTCGGACGAGCGCAGGAGCGTGGGGACGACTTCCAGGAAGTAGGCGAGCTTTTCCGGCGCCGTGCGGGCATCGCGCAGCGCCATCGCCAGGGGATGCGTACCCACGCTCGACGCGGGATTGGCCATGGCGGGCATCATGCCCAGATAGGAGGCGTGATCGGTCACCGCCTGAAAATCCAGGGGCCTGTCGAGCTGCAACTCGAAACCCGCGGGATGCGCGATCGGTTCGCCCTTCGCGTACCGGTAGGCATCGTCGGGGGTTGCCCGGGTGCCGAAGATGAAGGCATCGAGCGAATAGAACGTGTGGACGTGCAGGTCGCCGAAATAGGCGTTGCGGTTCGGGTTGGAATCGATAGCCGGGGCCTGCTGCACTGCCGCTTCCCCTGCTGCGGCCGATTCCGGGCTCGACCTGTCGTCGGGTTGCGCGCAACCGGCGATCAGGACGGACAACAGCAGTGCCCCTGACGGGAGGGTCCACCACGACGGGCCGCACGCCTTGCCACGCTCCTCGCGACTTTCATGGAACAAAACGCAACTCATTGATTTTAATTAAAAAGTTATTTGACATAATATCGTCATTCGCAACAGCGAGTTCGCATACGGCGCTTCCCTTTCGGCGCACGGCCACATCATCCTGCCGTACGCTAGGTTTTCGGACGAGCTTAACGCGCCGAAAGGGAAGCGCCGCATGCGAGCTCTTTCCCGAGATTCGGTGCTGTTCCTTCCACGTCCTCGCCCCGGCGCGCCTGGTTGTCGACTCGCATGGCACGACTTCGGGCAGCAACGCGTCGATGTTTGTTGCTTTGACAGGCCCTAGTCCCTGCCGTTTGTGAACAATGAAGGCAGCGCCTGGTCGTTGGTGTTCAGCAGCCTGTCGACCCAGCCGTGAAACCGCTGCCCGCCGCCCTCGTTGCGGCCGAACATTACGTGCGGCATGGTGCCGGTGAGGAGCGCCTTCTGCTGGCGGAGCCCCGTTGCGTAGTCTTCTTCCTTCACCACGTATTCCAGGAACTTGAACTGTTCGTGGGCCTGCTTGCGTATTTCCTCGCTCTCCGGCGCCTTTTCCATGAGGTAGTTCTGCACGGTGTAGGACTCCTGGGGCGTGGCCCCCGGGAATAGCTGGGAGATCATGACGCCGCGGCCGCCGCCGTCGAAGCCGGCGATGGAGACGTGCGGGAAGATGGTCCAGACGCCAGCCATCAGGTGGGCGATGCCCACGTCCTCGATGTCGTCGTAGTTGGCCAGGGACGCATCCGGGGAGCCGACCCGCTGATGGGGGCCCCAGGCGTAGTACAGGGCCTGGTTGCGCATGTCGGCGCCGAACGAATTCCTGTGCAACACCGGCAGGTGATAGAGGTCCATGTAGCCGTCGTAGGCGATCTTCCAGTTGGGGCCCTGCAGCACCCGGTTCTCGAAGAAGTGCCAGTTCTCGAAATCGAAATGCTGCAGGATGCCGTCGTATCCGGACAGGAAGTCGTCGATGTCCAGGGTGGCGTCGGGGTTGAGATGCACCCAGATGAGACCGGCCCGTTCCGCGGCCGGAAGCTCGATCAGGCTGTAGCAGGAGCGGTCGACGGTGCCGAAGTCCTTTTCCGAGAAAACGCCCACCAGGGCGCCGCTCTGGTCGTAGGTCCAGGCGTGGTAGGGGCACGAGAAGCGCTTCGCGTTGCCGGTGCCGGCCGGCATGATCTGCGAGCCCCGGTGGCGGCACATGTTGACGAAGGCGCGCACCTCGCCGTCCTGGCCCCGCGAGATCAGCACCGGGGTATCCACCGCATCCATGGCCTTGTAGTCGCCGGGGTTCGGAAGCTCCGCCGTCATCGCCAGCATCAGCGGCACGCGCTTGAAGATCCGCTCCATTTCCAGTCGCCAGCGCTCCTCGTCGAAATAGTGCCGGGCAGGCTCCAGGTGGATGGCTTCGGTCTGGTCGATGGTCCCGGCCTGGGCATGGGCCAGGCTCTCCCTGGCCATTTCGATCAACTTCGTACGGCTCACGGTTACCTCCGGTTTCCCGGCGCGGGATTATTGCAGATTGGTGTAATTTGTTCCGCCAGCGTTTTCGCGCCGTCTCATTCGAGGAGTTGCGGCGCGAACAGCCTGACGTTGTCCCGGGCGCCCTGCCACTTTTCGAACTCGGGGTGTGCGTTGCCCGCAATGACGGTAACCTTTCCTTCGGCGTTGCGGGAACAACAGAGTATCTCTTCCGGATTCGCGAGTCCGAGCAGTGCGGGGGATGAGGTTGCCATCAGCACCTGCGCATTTGCGGGCCTCGATAGTGCCTGGTAGGCGACTTTCAGCGATGCGGCATCCAGCCCGGACTCCGGAAAGGGAATCAGCCGGATGCCGCGTGTTGCGGGCAGGTGCGGCAACAGGGTGAAGGCGGCGAGGCGCAGGGCGCCGGTGGAGACAACGTTCGACGGTAGTTCGGTTCCGGCGGCGTCCCGGGCTGTCAGGATGGCGTGGCGATCGCTTTCTCTTATGGCAACGTTCATGTCCTCGATGTGAGGGAGTGCGTGGCACAGCCGGGACAGCCATTCCCGATAACCGGCAGCGTCCCGCTTGCGGAAGCGATGCAGTACCCGGGGCAGATTGGAGCCGTCGGAGTCCAGCGAGTCAGCCCTTGCCCCCGGCGCACTCGGGCGGCGCAGGTCGGCTTCCTTGAATGCCATCGATTGCACGTGACCGATGAGCAGGTCCCGGATGTATGTGGCTACCGGGAACGAGCCGGGCGTATCCGGCAGGTTGGCGAGTGTAGAGCGCCGTGGACCGAGGGCGATGCGGACCGCCCACGCCTTGCTTCCGCCGGCTCTTGACTCGACATTGAAACTGTCATTGCCGGGTGCATGCTTGCTGAAGACGGTCATCGACCCGCGGCGGTGTCCTCCGGAGGGAACCGATGCGGGCGGAGGCGGCGGGTCGGCGAACAGGGATTCCTGGGGCGAGGCCGTCCCGGTTGCCTCGGGCATGAGGATGCCGCGCTCGGATTCAATGGCGGGGCCGCCGCCCGCCTCGGTGAGGGCGATCTCGTAGCGGAATCGGCGGAAGCCGCTTTCGCCGCCGAGCTGTTGTCGAACATCCACCGGCACATCGAATTCCGCGGCGATCTCGAATTTGAGGTCGTCCGCGGGGCGCCCCCACACCAGGTCCCGGAAATCGCCCGACCGCTTTCGTACCGCCGCTTCCGGACCGTCCCGAATCAGGTCGCCGAGAAATGCGACGACATCGAGAAAAGTGCTCCTGCCGCTCGCCGTGGCCCCTGCCAGCACATGGAAGCGATCCAGCGCGATGTCGACGTAGCGCAGACAGCGATAGTTGAGCACCTGGAGGCGGCGGATCATGGTTCAAGTTTACTAGAACCGGACCGGTCGATGCCCGGTCAACCGATGCAGCGGCAGAGGGACATGAGGGCCGATTCCGAGGCCGATCTGACCTGTGCTATTGTTCCGGCGAGCGGGCTTCGCGCCCCGGGGAACAAACGTTTCGGGAGACCGTGCCATGGATACAAGAGCCGCCGTAGCCTATGCCGCCGGTGAACCACTCGCCATCGAAAAAGTGCAGCTCGACGGCCCCCGCGCCGGTGAGGTCATGGTGGAGGTCAAGGCCACCGGTATCTGCCATACCGATGCCTACACCCTCTCGGGCGCCGACCCGGAAGGCCTGTTTCCGTCGGTCATGGGGCACGAGGGCGCGGGCGTTGTAGTGGAAGTGGGCGAAGGGGTCACGTCCGTGGCGCCGGGCGACCACGTCATTCCCCTGTATACGCCGGAATGCCGGCAGTGCAAGTTCTGCCTGTCCGGCAAGACCAACCTGTGCGGCGCCATCCGCGAGACCCAGGGCCAGGGCCTGATGCCGGACGGCAGCAGCCGCTTTTCGCTGAACGGCGAGACGCTGTATCACTACATGGGCACGTCCACCTTCTCCAATCACACCGTCCTGCCGGAAATCGCGGTGGCGAAGATTCGCGAGGATGCGCCGTTCGACAAGGTCTGCTACATCGGCTGCGGCGTCACCACCGGCCTCGGCGCGGTCATGAACACCGCTGGCGTGGAGCCGGGTTCCAACGTGGCGGTATTCGGCCTCGGCGGCATCGGCCTCAACGTCATCCAGGGCGCCCGCCTGGTGGGCGCCGACCGCATCATCGGCGTAGACGTCAACCCGGCCAAGCGCGCCCTGGCCGAGCAGTTCGGCATGACGGATTTCATCAATCCCCGGGACGTCGACGACGTTGTGGCCGCCGTCATCGACCTGACCGACGGCGGCGCGGACTACTCCTTCGAATGCATCGGCAACGTCGAGGTGATGCGCCAGGCGCTCGAGTGCTGCCACAAGGGCTGGGGCGAGAGCATCATCATCGGCGTGGCCGGCTCCGGCCAGGAGATCAGCACCCGGCCGTTCCAGCTCGTCACCGGCCGGGTCTGGCGGGGCACCGCATTCGGCGGCGCCAGGGGTCGCACGGAAGTGCCGCGCATCGTCGACTGGTACATGGACGGCAAGATCAACATCGACGACCTGATCACCCATACCATGCCGCTCGAGGACATCAACAGCGCCTTCGATCTCATGCACGCGGGGGAGAGCATCAGGTCGGTTGTCATCTACTGAAGCGAGTTCCCGCAACGAAGCTGGCCATCGTCCGATTGCGCACGTGAATCAGCGCAAGTCTCCTACACATGGGCGTGAGAAACTTGCGTAGAATCATCCAGACTTAGCTTGGCCGCTGCATCTTCCGAGATCGATTGCAGCTTCGCTCGCTGTGAATTGACGCCTATCCGATTTCGGAGAACACTGTTCGCAAGCGTCGTCCAATTGGTCATGTTGCAATGTCGTATCGTCCAGACTTGGCCCTGTACAACGGAAGCGGTCGCCTGACCGCCGTAGCGGAAGTCAAAAGAAGGTTTGGAACTTCGGGTGACTGGGCGGCGAGGATGCGTCGCAACATCGTCGCACACGGAGCACCGCTCGATTCGGACTATTTTCTTCTCGTAACACCCGATCGCCTCTACCTTTGGCAGGACGCTGGCAGCGACCCCGCTGAACTTCCGCCCACATTCGTCGCAGATACCGAACCCGCTTTCGCACCCTACTTCAAGAACGCGGGTATCGATGCCCGAAAGATAAGCGGCGAAGCGTTTGAATTTCTCGTTGCCGCGTGGCTGAGCGACTTGACTCGGTTGCCGGAGGCTGATGCGAAGTCCGCTTCAGGCCCCGCCTGGCTGGAAGAGTCGGGATTCCGCGCTGCTGTGCAGGACGGCCGAATCGAATACGAAGATACCCCATGAAGGTGTACGTCGAATCGAATTTTGTTCTCGAACTGGCGTTTACCCAGGAGCAGTCTTCAAGTTGCAGGGCTCTGCTGGAACTGTGTGAGGACGGCCGTTGTGACCTTTTGATTCCCGCCTACTCGCTGGCCGAACCCTGTGAAACACTCGTCAGGCGCCGAAAACAACGACAAAGGTTGAAACGCGATCTTGACGCAGAATTGGCTCAGATGGCGCGTGCCGAATCTCGTTCGCAGCTAGCCCGAAAATCTCACCAAAAAATTGGAATGGGATCTCGATTTGTCGGATAA
>JAPPHD010000190.1 GCA_028821125.1 Gammaproteobacteria bacterium | reverse complement strand
GTTGGCACAATGCCTATTATACGAAATCGATGGCTAAGTCCGACAGGCTGCTAGCTGCCTGCGTTCCCGATGTCCCGCGTTCTCGGCATTGAAACTTCCCGCGCGCTCTGTTCCGCGGCCGTGGTCGCCAATGGAGCAACGCGGGAGGATACACGGAAGATGGAGAGGGCGCACAACGAGCACATCCTGGAACTGGTGGATGGCGTTCTGGCCGCGGCGGGGCTTGAGCCCGCAGATCTCGACGGGGTTGCGTTCGGCTGCGGGCCGGGTTCCTTCACCGGTATCCGCATCGCGGCTTCGGTCGCCCAGGCCATCGCCTACGGGGCCGATGCGCGGATGCTTCCCATCTCCTCCACCCTGGCGCTGGCGAGGGCGGCGCTGGAATGTGGGGTGCCGGTGGAGGCGGGCGTCATCGCAAGCATTCGCTCCAGGCGGGATGCCTGGTACCTCGCCGGTTTCGAGCTTGAAGACGGTGAACTCGGCACGCGCCGGCCAGACAGCCTTGTGACCGCCGATCCCGGTTGGCCCGAGCTGCGGGATGACTGGGCGCTTGTAGGCGACAGGCCGGAGTGGTTGCCGGCACGCACGGTCTGTCACGCCCACGTGGCGGTGAGCGCGGGGCTGATCGCCAGGATGGGGGCGGAAGCGCTGGCCGCCGGCCGGGGCGGGGCGCCCGAGTCGGGTTTGCCGGTCTACGTCGCCGGGGACTCGCCCTGGAAGCCTGCATCGGCGGGTCGGCGCAGCCAGGCCGGTGCTTCTCCCGGGCCATCGGCATCCCGTTCCTGAACGGCCGCTTCGGCAAACCGGCGTGAAACCGGTTCTGTACCACTCCGAGGGCGTATCCGTCGAGCGCTACGCCGGCATGCTCGAATTGTGCGAAACCCCGACACCGCCCAGGGGGCCGGGCTTTCGCCTCTGGCATGACGAATCGGGCATGACGCTGCTTGACGGTACTCGCGGCAGCCTCACACTCGACGTTCGCGCCATCGAAGCGCGTTCCGGCCAGTCGTCGCTTCTGGCCCGAGCCTGCAACGCGACCGCGCGCCCGGCGGTGGCGGACCTGATGGCGGGCTGGGGCACCGACGGCCTGTCGCTCGCGCTGCGCGGTTGTACGGTTACGCTGGTGGAACGCGCTCCCATCGTGTGGGCCATGCTGGACGAGTTCGTGAACCGGCTCGGCCTGCCCGCAACCGTGGTGTGCGACACGGCCGAGCGGTGGTGCGAACACCATCCCAAGGCAGTGGAGGTGGCCTACTTGGACCCGATGTTTCCGGCGCGGCGCAAGACGGCCCTGCCGGGCAAGGACATGCAGTACCTGCGGGACGTGGCCTGGAAGGGCGATGTGCCTCTTCCCCGGCAGATCCGGTTGGCGCGGCGGGCGGCGCGTGACAGGGTGGTGGTCAAGCGGCGGGCCAGGGAACAGCCGGCATTGGCGCCGGGTTGGCGGATCCGCGGCAGGCGGGTGCGATTCGACGTGTATCGGGTGGGCTAGAATTCACCACTTGCCATCGATAGGGGAACGACATGAACGAACTCACCTGGCTGGTGCTGCTGGCGGCGCTGTTCGTGCTTCAGCACCTGGGCGTCACCAGCACCGGAATGCGCGGCCGCCTGGTGCGCGCGATGGGCGAGAAAGCCTATGTGGCGGTCTATGCGGCCGTCTCCATCCTGCTGCTGGTGTTGCTGATACGCGCCTACAACGCGGCCACGCCGGCCGTGCCGCTGTGGCCGGCGGGCGACCTGCTGCGCCTGGTGCCCCTGGTGCTCATGCCGCTGGCGCTTTTGCTGGTGATCGGCGGCGTCATGACCAAGAATCCCACCACGGTGGGCGTCGTGCTCGACGGCGGGTCGGAAGTGCCGGTGGACGGGGTGCTCAAGATTACCCGTCACCCGGTTCAGTGCGGCATCCTGATCTGGTCGGTGGGCCACCTGGTGGCCAATGGCGACCTGCCGTCGCTGATCTTTTTCGGTGCGTTCGCGCTGATCTCGGGCTTGGGCATGGTGCTCATCGACCGGCGCAAAGAGGTGGTGTTCGGGGAAGGCTGGGCTGCGTTTCGCGACGCCACGTCGCTGCTGCCCTTTGCTGCGGTCGCCTCGGGGCGTCAGTCGCTTGGCCTTGCCGACATCGGCTGGGTCGCGCCTGTGGTGGCGGCGGCCCTGTTCGTGGCCTTGTGGTGGGGCCACGTATGGGTTTCGGGGGTTCCGGTGGGGCTGGGCTGGTAGCCGGACTGGTAGCCGGACCGGGTCGCCGGCCGGCCCGCTGACCCTGCGCCGGCGGGGCCGCGGACCGGCCCGCTAACCCTGTGGGCCGGCAGGGCCGGCGCATCGCGCGGCCTGAACGATCCGTCAATCGGCCAGAATCGCGTAGCGGTACTCGGCGTCGATCACGGTATCCGACCCGCGCAGCACATCGTCGACGATGGGGGTGCGGGCGAGCCTGCCGCCGGCGTTTTCGATAACGGCGCCGTCCTCGATCAGCTTGTCGACGAAGGCGTCGAAAACCCGCCCGTCGAAGAATTCCGGGGCGTTGATGCCGTGCATCCGGGCCACCCTGCGGGCGATGAGCTGGCTCCGTTCCAGCAGTTCGGCCCGGGTTCGGGCCTGTTTCCCGGGTTCGGCGAGGAGCCCGAGGACGATGTAGTTCCGCTCCAGGATCGGCCGGGCAATGCCGGCCAGGAGGTGCAGCCGGTAGTGTTCCGTGGATCGGGCGGGTGGCGGCGCCAGGCGGCCGTCCTGTTCGCGGATGAGGCCGGATCCCAACAGGTGCCCCGTCCAGCGCTCCGTATCCGGGGGTTCGAAGCGCCCGTGCAGTTCCCGGGCCAGGTAGGGGTAGACCAACTCGACCATGCGCTTGAGCGCCTCGCGGGAAAGGGGCCGCCGGCGCTTCTCGAGCAGGCAGGCAATCAGCGAGGGCAGGGCCAGCACATGGGCGACGTTGTTTCGATACCAGGTCATCTGGACCGCCGCCACCGGCTGCAGGGTAAGCACCTCGCCGAAATCGTGCCGCTCGCGGTTCAGCATGCCGAGCCGCGCGAGATGGGCGATGGCGGCGGCGCCGTCCAGTTCGGTAAGCTGAAAGCCGTGATTGGCCCCGTCCCGGCGCAACAGGTCGAGGTAGCAGTCGATCTGGCCGGCAAGGGTTGACTCGGCGATCGCCAGGCGCGGGGCGCAGAGCATGACCAGGGCCGCCAGGTTGACGGGATTGACCGAGGCGGCATCGTTGATGCGCATCAGGATCTCGCGCCCGAGGTCGATCGCCTCCGCCGCCGGCTCCGGTTCGGCGCCGTTCCCGGCCGGTTCGTCCCCGGCGGCCCGTCCGTCCGTGCCGCCGGCTCCCGCGCCGTCGGCAAGCGCCCGTTCCTCCAGCCAATCGTCCAGGTGCAGGGGCTCGCCGAAGTTGACCTCGACGCGCCCAAAGTGCTGCCGCAGCAGCCTGAGGCTTCTCAGGATGTCGGCGACGGATTCCCGCTTCTTTTTTGCGCCCCGCATCTCGTCGAGGTAGGAGGCCGACTCGATGAGCTTCTCGTAGCCGAAATACACCGGAACGAACGCCAGCGGCCGCGGCAGCCCGCGCCGGGAATGGGCGATGGACATCTTCAGGAGGCCGATGCGCGCCGGCAGCAACCGCCCGGTGCGCGTCCGGCTGCCTTCCGGGAAGAACTCCACGCAATGGCCGCGCCGGTACACCTGGTAGAGGTATTCCGAGAAGAGCGCGGCGTGCAGCGGGTCGCCGCGGAAGCTGCGCTGCATGTAGAACGCGCCCCCCTGGCGCAGCAGGTTGCCGACCAGGGGCATGTTCATGTTCTCGCCGGCGGCGATGTGGGGAATCATCAGGCCGCGCTGAAAGAGCAGGTAGGAAAGCATCAGGTAGTCGATGTGGCTGCGGTGGCTCGGCACGTACACCAGGGTGTGCGTGCGGCCGAGGGAAGCGATGCGGCCGAGCCCATGCACCTCGATGCCGTCGTACATGCGCCGCCAGAACGCGGAGAGCACGCGCAGGATGAACATGACCAGCGGGTACGACATGTCCGAGGCCATTTTCATCGCGGCCCTGTGCGCGCGTTTGTGCAGCTTTTGCCGCAGCTTTTGCCGCAGCTTTTCCGGATTCCTGCCGTCTCGCGAGGCGCCCAACTGCGCCTCGATCGCATCGGCCACGGCGCGGCTCGCCACCACCTGGCCGAGCAGCGTGCGGCGATGGGAGAAGTCCGGCCCGAGCGCCGCCACTTTCTGCTGGCGCAGCCGCACCCGCAGGATGCGGGCGGTGCGCCGCGCCCGCCGTTGCCCGTCGCCCTGCACCGCATCGCCGAGGCCGAGGGGCTCGCCGAAGTCGACGACGATGTGGTTGCGGGAAACCAGCATGTTGACGAAGCGCTTGAGGCGCGAGGTGGCGGCCCAGTGTTCGGAGAAGAGCGTGCGTATCAGCGAGCGCCGCCGGCTGGTGGTGCGGCCCCAGAACACCTGCACAGGCCGGAACTCGATGTCGCTCGATGCGGCGGCGGGGCTCTCGAGCAGGCGGGTGAGGCGCCCGGGCACGGCGCGCATGGTGTTTCGCAGCAGGGGCCCTTCGGGGCGGTTCAGGAAAATGGTGCGCCGGCTTTCCTCGAGATCGTCGAGGCTTATGCCCGATCGCGGATCGGGCCACCCGTGACGGGCGCAGATCAGGTCGAGCACCACGACATCGGACAGAGAACGTTGGGGAAGCACGAATACCGTACCGGCCGAAAGGTTGCGGGGAGGTTCCCCGGCGATTCTAGGCCGCACGATCGCCCGGATCAGGGTGCGGGCAAACCGGTAACCGTGTCCGTGCGGCATCAGGAGCCGGCCCCGCGCACCTTGTGGGGCGGACGCGCCGCCAGTCCCGGTGCGCCCCGGGGGCCTTGCCGCGGAAATCTAGTCCGACCGGGTAGGAGGCGCCTCCTGGTAGGGCGGCGAGGACGTGCCCTCGAACAGGGCATCCATGGGTTCGGACACCGGCGAGGTGATCTCCACTTCCCAGATGTCCCGGTACTTGCGCTCCGTCGCATCATTGGCGTCTTCCTGCGACCTGATGATGGTCGGCCGCAAGAATATCAACAAGTTGGTCTTGGTGGCGGTTCTGGACGAGGAGCGGAAGAAGAACCCGAGGCCGGGGATGTCGCCGAGCACGGGCACCTTCTTGCTGGATTCGGAGATGTTGTCCTGAATGAGGCCGCCGAGCACGATGATCTGGCGGTCTTCGGCGAGGACGGTGGTCTCGATCTCCCGCTTCGACGTGACGACGTCCGCGAAGCCGGCGTCGCCGATGGGGGAGTCGACCACGTTGGTGATCTGCTGGGAGATGTCAAGGCGCACGGATGTGCCGTCATGCACATGTGGAGTGACTGTGAGCTGCAGCCCGACATCTTCCCGCTGCACGGTGGTGAACGGATTGTTGGCGCCGTCGGCCTGGGTGGTGAACGAGCCGGTGCGGAACGGCACTTCGTTGCCGACCACGATCTTGGCCTCCTGGTTGTCGAGCGTCATGAGGCTGGGCGTGGACAGGAGGTTCGCGTCGCTGGCGGTGCCCAGTGCCGTGATGATGCTGCCGAAGGAGAACCCTTCCGGGTCGATTCTGGCCACGGCCAGCGTGGGGCTGGATATGCTGGCCAGGCCCGCCAGCACGTCGGCGTCGATCTGGTTGCCTTCCCCGTCCACGCTCAGGTTCTGTATCAGGTTGGTGATCACCCCGTCCAGCGCGGAACTGGCGATGGGCGATGTCCTTCCCTCGGCGTCCGCGGCGGAGGTTTCCGCGCCGATGGCGCGCTGATCGGTCATCTGCACCTCGACCACGGCGGCCTCGATGAGCACCTGGGTGCGCCGGATGTCGAGCTGGTCGAGGATATCGAGAATCTCCGTCATGGCGCTGGGGGCGGCGCGGATGATGATGGCGTTCAGCGACTCGTCGGCCTGGATGGTCGCCGCCTGCTCGGCATCGTCGCCGGAGGATCGCTGGTCCAGGGTGCCCTTAAGCACTTCCGCCACCGCCACCGCGTCGGCGTGTTTCAGGTAGACCACCCGCACCCCGCCGGTGGCGGTGGCGGGCTTGTCGATCAACTCGACGATCTTGAGGATCTCGGCCACGGGCCGCGGCTTGCCGCGCACGATCAGCGAGTTGTTGCGCTTGTTGGCGATGATCTGGATGCTCTGCGGGCCGCTGGCGCTGGCGCCGATCTGGCTGGGGGCAAGCCGTTCCAGCAACTCCACCACCGTCTCCACCCAGGCTTCCTGCAGGGGCACCACGACGATCTCGTCTTCTTCGGCGACATCGATCTGCTCGATGATGCGAATCAGCCGCAGGATGTTGTCGGCGTGGTCGCTGATGATGACGATGTTGGGCTCGGCCACGGCGGCGATGTGCCCGTACTGGGGAATGAGCGGCCGCAGTATCTTGACCAGTTCCGTGGACTCGACGTTCTGCGCGGCGATGACCCGGGTGACCAGTTCTTCCGGCGCCACCTGGCTCAACTGGGTGTCGAGCCCCGGGGTCTGCTTGCCGGTGGCGCTCTGCTGTATGCGGATCACATCGCCCGAGGGGCTGGCGATGAACCCGTGCACGCGCAGCACCGACAGGAACAGTTCGTAGATTCCCTCCGCATTCAGCGGCGTGCTGGAAATCACGGTCACCTCGCCTTTTAGCCGGGGATCGACCACGAAGGTTTCGCCGGTGATTTCCGCCACCTGGGTGACGAACTCGCGGATGTCGGCGTTCTTGATGTTGATCGTCCAGGTCTGGTCCGCCGCGGCCGCGGCTGCCGCCCCCGACGGCAACACCAACGGCGCCAGGGCCAGCCCGAGCAGGGCGGTAGCGGCAATGGTCCGTGCGGTTTTCACCATGGCCCCGATTTTACGGCTACTGCAAAGACGCCGTGATGAAGAAGCGCCGTTCGCCCCGTTGCACCTCGATGCGGGCGGAGCCCTGGGCGAGCACGTTGTCGAGTTCCAGCCGGTCGCGCCCGACGTCGCCGACGGGCTGCCCGTTGATGGAGAGAATCACGTCGCCCGGCTTGAGGCCCGTCTGGCGCAGATAGGGCGAACGGGAAAGGCGGTCGAGCCGGTAGCCGGCGGCTCCATCGCCGCCCACCGGCGTCAGCCCCAGTTCTCCCAGGGCGTTCTCCGGGTCGGCCTTCAGCCTTTCCCGGACTCTTTCCGCCATCTCCCCGGGCGAAGCTTCCGCGGCATTGCCGGTTGTCGGCCGGGCGGACGGGGCGGAATCGGGGGACGAACCGGTTTCCCGCCGTAGCGCCCGCGAATTGAGCGAGCCGGACGGGGCGGTCTCCGCCCGGGGGCTCGGTATCGCCAGGCCCTCGGCCGTTTTCGGAAAAGTGAGCCTTTCCAGCGACCGGCCGCGCCGCAGCAGCACGTGGTCGAGATAGACGGTGTCCAGGGTCGCGTTTCCGGGCACCCTGTCGCCGATGTGGTACAGCTCCTCGGAGCGCCCCTTGCGCGCCAGGATGGCCGTGGATTCCTCGGGGGTTTCGGCCACGAACACCCCGTGCAGCACCAGCGGCAGCCGCGTCTCGGCCAGCGACTCGCGTGCGGCGGCGGCCGCGGCCGCCTCGGAAGGCGCCGCCCCGGCCACGCCGAACAGGTTGGCGGCGATGATGCTGTCGAGGTCGGCGCCGGGGCCGGCGTCCCGCGATACCGCGGCCGCCGTGGACTCCGGCGGCACGGATGCGGCTTCCTGCGGCGCGGTGACGAACAGCACCGTGGTCGCCAGGGTATAGGCCATGCCGAGTACGATGAGCCACTTGGCCGGTGTTGCGGCGCGCGCGGCGATCTTTTTGAGCAGCGTTTCCATATCGGGGCCGACACTAAAGTATCTTTTCCTCCACCGCCAGAACCACGTTGCCGTCCGGCCCCCCGCCCGGCCAGGGTTGGCCGAGCATTCTCGTCAGCAGCATGGTGACGCCGATGCGCGCATAACCGCTCTGGAGCAGTTCCGCTTCGAGCAGCGGAGTGTTCTCTCCCACAGCGACCACGGTCGCCTCGGGCCCGTCCGCGAAGCTCAACCGCGCTTCGAGAGGAGGCAGCTCGGCGGTGCGCGGCCGTTGCGACAGCACGTAGCGCAGCCGCCCGCCGGACCAGCTTATCGTGCCCCGGGCGTCGTCCGGCCGGTTGTCGGTGAGGTGCACATGGAGTTCCCGCAACTCGAACTGCCCCGCCATGGACAGTTCATAGGCCGCGAGCCAGGGGTTGACCGCGGCGGAATCCACCGTTCCATTGACCGACAGCGCGGCGCGCCCGGGCGCCAGGTTCATCGTGCCGCCGAGACGGTAGTGCTCCGCGGAGAGCGTCCAGTCGATGCCGGGGAACAGGGTCAGCAGGGTGAGGGGACGGAAAGACCAGCCGAATCGGCCCCGGTCCCGCCCCGTGAAGACCAACCGGCCGGAACCCGACCAGACGGTGCCGGTGGTCTGCGTCAGCGCGGCGCCGTCGATGCGCTCCGCCAGGGGCGTGAGCAGCCGGGCCGGCGCAAAAGCCACGCAGAAGACCAGGAAGGCCACGATGCCCAGCAGCACCAGCCCGCGCGCCTCTCCCGCCTGCCCGCCGGCTCCTTGCGGGCGCACCGGTGGCCTGGCCCGCATTCGTCGCCAACGTCCTGCTGCGGATTCCGATGCGTTCGCCCTGCGCGGCCGCGTTCCCTTCAGCCGGTTTGACATACCGTAACGTATGCCCGCGCCAGCTTCCGGTGCACGCGCCCACGCGGGACGGCGCCTCGACGCCCCCGCGAAGAAAGTCGGTGACGGATCAGGGCTTCTGGCCGGACCTCTCGGCGTTTTCGGAGCAACGCTGGACCGCTGCCACGGGTGGCCGGGGCGCGGGTTACCCGCCGGCGCCTTCACGGCGTTAGCAGTTCGATCAGGATGCGCTCGTACACCTTGGCCAGCGGCTCGAGATCGGCGATGGCCACGCGTTCGTTCACCTTGTGGATCGTGGCATTGACGGGGCCGAGTTCCACGACTTCGCAGCCGTGCGGGGCGATGAACCGGCCGTCGGAGGTGCCGCCGGACGTGGAGAGCTGGCACTCGACGCCAAGTTCCTCCCGGATAGCTGTCTGTACCACCGCGGTGAGCCGGCCGGGCGGGGTGAGAAAAGGCTCGCCGGAAAGCTGCCAGGAAAGGGTGGCGTCGACGCCGTGTTCCGCCAGCAGGCCGTCCACGATGGATTTCAGGCCTTCCGCGGTCTGCTCGTTGGAATAGCGGAAGTTGAAGTCGAGGGTGAGTTCCCCGGGAATCACGTTGGCCGTGCCGGCGCCGGCGGCGATGTTGGATGCCTGTACGCGGGTGGGCGGGTAGTGGGCGTTGCCCCGGTCGAACTCCCGGCCGAAGAGCGCCGACAGGAAGGGCGTGATCCGATGTATAGGGTTGACGGCCAGATCCGGGTAGGCGACGTGGCCCTGCACGCCGTGTACGGTCAGGCGGCCGTTCAGCGAACCCCGGCGGCCGTTCTTGACGGTGTCGCCAAGCACGGCCGTGGAGGAAGGTTCGCCGATCACGCAGAACTCGGGCATCCGGCCCGCCTTCCGCAGGTGCTCGACGATGTGTCGGGTGCCGTAGGCGGCGGTGCCTTCCTCGTCGCTGGTGATCAGGAAACACAGGCTTCCGGCGGGCTCCGGGTGGCGCACCAGGAAGCGCTCCGCGGCGACGACCATGGCGGCCAGGCTCGACTTCATGTCGGCCGCCCCCCGCCCGTAAAGGTAGCCGTCCCGCAAGGTCGGCTCGAAGGGGGGTGAACGCCATTGGGACGGGTCGCCCGGGGGCACCACATCGGTATGCCCGGCAAATGCCACCGCCGGCGTGCCGCTCCCGATCGCGGCGACGAAGTTGCTGACGTCTTCCTTGTCCAGCGTCGTCACGGCGAAGCCCAGGCGCTTAAGCCGGGTCGTCAGCAATTTCCGGCAGCCAGCATCGGCGGGCGTGATCGAGGGGCGTTCAATGAGGGCCCGGGTGAACTCCAGCACGGCATTCATGGCGGGTCGGCCGATTACGGGTCAGTTGTGGGCATGCAACTGCTCGTTCAGCGCGATGGCTTTCCGGTTCGTCCGGCACTGCACCTCGCCGCTCTCGCTGTGGCGGATGAACAGCATGTCGGAGCCGCCCGCGAGTTCCCTGCCCCTGGCCACGCGCACCCGGTTGCCGTCTTCATCGATCACCGTCACCCGGGTGCCGGCGGTAATGTAGAGGCCCGCCTCGATGGTGCAGCGATCGCCGAGCGGTATCCCGGTGCCGCCGTTGGCGCCGATCAGGCACTGCCGGCCGATGGTGATGGTGATCTCCCCGCCCCCGGCCAGCGTGCCCATGGTACTCGCACCGCCGCCCAGGTCCGAGCCCTGGCCGAGCACAACGCCCTGGGAGATGCGGCCTTCAACCATGTTGGGGCCCAGCGCCGCCGCATTGAAGTTGACGGCGCCGGAGGGCATGACGGTGGTGCCCTCGCCGAGGTAGGCACCCAGCCGGATGCGGCTGGAATCGGCGATGCGCACGCCGGACGGTATGACGTAGTTCGCCATCTTCGGGAACTTGTCGACGGAGAGCACTTCGAAATGGCGGCCGGCAAGGCGCGCCCTGAGTTGCCTCTCGGGAAGGTCGGCAAGTGCGATCGCGCCTTCCGTGGTCCAGGCGACGGTCTGCAGATGGGCGAAGATGCCGTCCAGGTTCATGCTGTTCGGCAGCGTCAGCCGATGCGAGAGCAGGTGCAGCTTCAGAAACGCTTCCGGGGTGGAGGAAACGGCCTTATCGGCGGGCAGCAGCGTCGCGATCAGCTCCCGCTCGGTCTCGAGCACCGGCGCCAGGGCGGGTTGCCGGGTCTGCACGAAGTCACGAACCTGCTCTGCCCGAACGGTCGCGGTACCGGGTTTGAACGCCTTCGAGATGGCATCGCCCAGGTCGCCGTCGGGTTCTTTCAGCGGCGCAGGGTAAAAGCAGTCGATACAGTTGCCTTGAACGTCGCGGGCGGCAACCCCGATGGCAAACGCGAATACAGGCATGAGGCTCTCCTCGTACCGCCTCTAAGATAAAAGGGGCGCGTACGCTACCAGCCCGGCGACCCGTCCTACAAGTTCTTGCATGGAACAATTTCTCAAGCGATTGACTTAAATATCATTTTTGGAAT
>JAPPHD010000144.1 GCA_028821125.1 Gammaproteobacteria bacterium | reverse complement strand
CTCACCCTGCCCGTTCGATGGGCTCCATCGAGTTGGTGAGCGATGCGGGCTAGGGTACGGCCTGTTCGGCATCGAGCCCTGGGGCGTATCGGGTTTCTGGTGGGGATTGATCGTCGGGTTCGGGGTTTCGACCCTCACGCTCAACACGCGGCTGGCGATCATGTCCCGGAGCGATCGGCGGATACGGCGCTATGCAGAGGCTTGAGCCCGCCTCCAATCGTCACACGACGGGCGCAACAAGGGCATTCCGGACCGCATGCCGGGGTTCGGCTCCCTACTGGCCGAGCACTGACATCCCGCCAGTTCCTGCGAATTGAGGTGGACGGCCGCTCGCGACCCGCATCCGGGTGCTACGCCTGACTAGCCGATTGCGGAGCGGAAGCGAAAGCCGGCATTTGGCGCAATCCCTCGATCAGGCCTTCCAGCCGTGCAATTCCCGCATGCACGGCAGCGAACTCCTTGTGCACCGCGGTGAACTCCTTCTGCATCTCGAAGAAACGCTCGTCGATTTTCGCGAAGCGCTCATCGACCTTCTCAAACCGCTCATCGACCTTCTCAAACCGCTCGTCGACCTTCTCAAACCGCTCGTCGATCTTCTGGAAGCACTCTTCGAAAAGCGCGAACCGCTGCTCCGCCGTTCTGGTCACGGACCGGGCAGCCGAGAGAACGAAACGCGCGATGGTGGCGCCGACCAGCAATATGGTGGCAATGGTGGTGATGAACTCGTATTGCATGGACGGTTCCTCGGATTTCATTGTCGACCAATCGGCTGATGTTGTCGAACCGCCCTGCACCGATGTCTGTAGGAAAAGGCTGAAAACACGGTCAAGGCGGCGAGCGTCCGGGGCGTCCAGGCGGCCGCCGCTGCCGAAATGGCCAGCAACGCTCCGAGCAGGAACCGAACCGGATTCCTGGGCGATGACCACGCCGCTGGTGACGATTCAGCCGACCTCGCCGATGCCGATTCCCCCCGTGCAGAAGAACATGGCGCCGCCCAATGGGTTGTCGATGAGCCAGGTGCTGCCGGGTTCCTTCGCGAAGTTGTGCTCGCAGAGCCGCACCGGAGGCGGCCCTTCCCGTGGACTTGGGCGCATCCACGTGATCTCTCATGGCGGTTGCAATGGTGACGGAGTAGCATGCGTGCATGGTCGACGAAACCGCATCCGTGGCCCGAATTCCGAGTGCCGATCGCTGGGCGGCGGTCGGCGCGGCCATTGCCATCGGTGCATTGATCCTGACGGTGACGGGATGGCTGAGGGATGACATTCGATCTCTGGCCACCGACCTGAAATCGCTGGGAGGCGTGGTGCAATCCTTGAGCGCCGAGGTGAAAACCCTGCAGGTCGACGTCAAGACCCTGCAGGCCGACGTGAAAACCCTGAAGGCCGACGTCAAGACCCTGGACGCCAAGGTCGATTCCATCGACAAGCGCCTCGCCGTCGTGGAAAGCCATGTGCTCGGCGTCCCGTCCGTCGCGCAGGTCGAAGAAGGGGCCTGACCGGGCGAATCCCGACATCGTAGAACAAAAGCTCGAAAAACGGCCAGTCTTCTGGTTCTACGGAACCGGGGCCATCGCCTACGGCGTCAAGAACAACGCCTTCAGCTACCTGCTGCTCATTTACGCCAACCAGGTGCTCGGCCTGCCGGGATATCTCGCATCGATCGCACTGGCCGTGGCCCTGGTGTGGGACGCCGCCACCGACCTCTTCGTCGGCCACTGGTCGGACAAGACCAGCAGCCGGCACGGCCGCCGCCACCCCTTCATGTATGCGGCGCTCGTGGTGCTGCCGGCCGCCTTCTACGGGCTCTTCAACCCCTACATCGAACTGACCGGGGCCAACACCTTCACCTATGTGCTGGTGATGGCCATCCTCATCCGCACGGGCACCACCCTGTTCGAGGTTCCCTCCACATCGCTTTTGCCGGAACTGGAAAGCCAGTACGACCGGCGCAACAAGTGGCTGGCCCTGCGCCATGCCTTCGGCTGGTACGGGGGCAACCTCCTGCACACCGTCAACTTCCTGTTCTGGGTGGGCGCGTACGGGTTCACCGTGCAGACGGGCTATTCGATCTACGCGGCCGTGGGCGCGGCGCTGATCCTGCTGGCGATCACGGTCTCGAGCCTCGGCACGCGCCGGGAAGCGGCGGCGCTGCCCCGGCCGGCCGAGCCCCTGCGCATCCGTGCGATCGCTCATGAGATCCGCCAGGTCTTCCAGTCGGTGCGCAACCCCAACTTCGCGGCTTTGTTCTTCTATGGGCTCGTGGCGGCCATCGGCGCGGGTCTCGCGGAAGCGCTGTTCCTCTACAACGCCTACTATTTCTTCGGTTTTTCCGGGGTGCAGATCGCGGCGGTGGGCATCTGCGTGATGGTGTCGCCCGTCACGGCCTATTGGGTGGCGCCCCGGCTGGGCGCGAGGCTGGGCAAGAAGGGCGGTGCGATCACGGGCATCCTGCTGACCGTTTCGATCTACCCGGTGCCCTTTGTGCTGTTGCTCCTGGGCTGGTGGCCGGCAATCGGGAGTTGGCCGTCCCTGTTCGCCTTTGCGGCGATCACGGTCATCCAGGTGGTTTGCCTCATGAGCGGCGGCGTACTGCTCGACTCCATGATGGCCGATGTGGTGGAGGACAGCGAAGTGGCGACCAGCAGGCGCTCCGAGGGCCTTTTCTACGCCGCCAGGGGCTTCGTCGCGAAAGGGATCTCCGCGGGAGGCGTTCTCGGTGCGGGCACCATCGTCTCGCTGGTGGGCCTGGACGGCATCGACTCGGTCGACCTGATGACCCGGGAGCTGCGGGTGAACCTGGCGTCGATGTTCCTGCCGCTGTTCTGCGGGCTCAACCTGCTTGCGCTCTTGATCGTCTCGCGCTACCGCATCACCCGCGACGGCCACTCCGCGAACCTCGCGGCGCTGGCCAGGCGCAAGGGGGCTGCGGAACCGGGGGCCGATTCCGGCACGGCGGCAGGGCGGGGCCGGGACAGCGAACCCGGTGGGGAAACGGGCCGGATCGTCAGATAACGCCCCGCTCCATGAGCGCTTGGATCACCCGGCGCTGAGTGTCCATGAAGTGAGCCCGTTCAGGCTCGATCACCTTGCCGTCGTCGTCCAGCAATGAATTGGCCGGATACACGGCGTCATCCGAGTAGATGCGCGAAAAGAGGTCGAGCCGCTGCCGGGCCAGAACGTTGAACAGCCCGGGACGCCGGCGGTAGTCCCGCAGGGCATCGATATGAATGTCCGCGTAAGCGGCCATCGATTCGCCACTTGCGGCTTCCGCCAGCACCCTTCCGGCGTAGTCCACCACCTTCGACCCCCGGTCGACGGACTCGTTCGGCAGATCGATGCCGGCAATGCCGGCGGTGTTGGCCGAAACGATGTAGACGTGGTTCTCGTAAGCCCGGGCCAGCTTGGCTGCGTGTTTTGGCGTCACCGCGGGGCTGGCGATCTCGGAGGACGAATGACAAATCAACTCCGCGCCGTTCAGCACCAGGGCCCGGCTCACTTCCGGGAACAGGATCTCCTCCGAGGCGACGGCGGCAAGGCGGCCGAGCGGGGTGGCGGCCACGGGAAACAGGCTGTCGGCGCCGTAGACGTCCAGGTATCTGTCGAGAACGTCGTGGGGCGTCGGCCCGTACATGGAGATCAGGCGCCGGTAACGCAGGATGGCGTCGCCGGCATCGTCGATGATGAAGCTGGTCTGAAAGTAGAGTTCGGGAAAGTTCGGGTCGGTTTCATACAGGTTGCCGGACAGGTAGACGCCGCTGTCCCGGGCGATGCGCCCCAGCCGCTCGTATTCCCGTCCCCCGGGATCGATGCAGGCGCGTTGCCGCCAGGCGGCGATGGACTCGCCCAACGGGTAACTGGTGAGAAAGTACTCCGGCAGTACCACCAGCTTCAGTTGCTCACCGATGAACTGGCGGCTGGCCGCCACCTGGGCGGCCACGCGCTCCAGCGCGGCATCGATGTGCTTGCGGGACGACGCCACGTCCGGGCAGCGATTGATTGCGTGGACGGTGAACTGCAGCGCCAGGGCAGCGTAGCTGGAGACAAGTGTCGGGTGCTGGTCCGAATCCTGTGCCATGAACTACCGGGAGGATGTCCCAGCCCCAGGGGCAGGCGGTGATTGGGTAAGACACTGATTCATCCGGTAACCTGATCCGCAAACAAGACGTCTGTGCTGGTGGCGGCCCCGTCGTCAAGCCCTGGTCAAGTTACCGCATGGCCGCGGCGGGCGCGAGCGTAAGTGAAGCCCTTGGGTACGCCGGCATTGGGCAGAAACCCGTAGAGGGACTCGCCGGGCAGAGCCGCCTGCACCTGCTCCCGGACGGCGAGCAGCCGGTCGATGTCGATCCCGGTGTGCAGTCCCATGGATTCCAGCAGAAAGACCAGGTCCTCGGTCACGATGTTGCCGCTGGCGCCCGGCGCGAACGGGCAGCCGCCGATGCCGCCCAGGGAGCTGTCGATGGTCGTCAGCCCCGCCTCCAGGGCGGCCATGACATTGGCGAGCCCCTGACCCCGGGTGTTGTGCAGGTGGATGCCGGTGAGCCTTTCCCGGCCGAGCGCGGCGTGGATGCGCGAGGTCAGGCGCCGTACCTGGGCCGGATTGCCGTAGCCGGTGGTGTCGGACAGGCCGACTTCATCGGCCCCCAATCGCACAACCTTCTCCGCGATCCGCACCACGTCGTCCTCATCGATGGCGCCTTCCAGGGTGCAGCCGAATGCCGTGGACAGCCCCACCTCGAAGCGCGGACGTGCGTCAGCCGGCGTATCGTTGACGGCGGCGACAATGGCGGCCACCTCGTTGAACATCTGCGCATGAGTGCGGTTCAGATTGGCCAGGCTGTGGGTCTCGCTCACGGAAAAGGGCAGCGACATCTTGTCGACGCCGCTTTCGATGGCGGCCCGCGCGCCCTTGAGGTTGGGGACGAGCGCGGCAACGTGCAGCCCGGGGAGAGTCCTGGCGAAGGCCACCAGCTCTGCGGTATCGGCCAGTTGCGGCAGTAGGCGTGCCGGGACGAAAGAGCCGACTTCGATCTCCGGTACCCCGGCCGCCGCCTCTGCCGCGATCCAGTCCTTCTTCGCGCCGGTGGGCATGATCGAGCCGATGCTCTGCAGGCCGTCGCGCATTCCGACCTCGCTGACTTCGATATCGATGAGAGGACTGTGTGGTTGCAAGATCTGCTGCCCTGCGGGTGCCGGGGCGTGCCTGGCACTGACGCGCTGGTCTTCGGAAATGAATTAATGATATATCATAGTGTCATTTCACGCATTGCATCGGCGGGTACGCTCCGCCGGCATCTCGGGGAGGTTTTGGTGGAGTCACCTGAATGATCAAGACGGTCGGATTGTTGAAGCGGCGACGGGGCATGACGGTGCAGGCGTTCCGCGACTACTACGAATCCACGCACCGGGTGATCGGCGAGAAGTACCTCTCAGGCCATGCCTGCAGGTATATGCGCCGCTTCCTGAATCCGACCTCGGACGGGAACGCCGCGACCTTCGGCGAAGATGGCGACTTCGATGTGATCCTCGAAATCTGGTATCCGGACAAGGCCGCGTTCGAGGCGGTCAGGGAGCGCCTGGCCGCGCCCGAGGCGGCAGCGGAGGTCCTGGCCGACGAACTCAAGCTGTTCGACCGGGACAGGAACCGATTCTTCACCCTCAGCGAATCGGTCTCGGACTTGCCCGGCTGATGGAAGGAAAGCTCCAGGATAACGGGCTGCCCCTGGGCGGCCTGCAGGTCGTCGAGTTCTCGCACATGGTCATGGGTCCGGCGGCGGGCGTCATCCTGGCGGATCTGGGGGCCGACGTGCTGAAAGTCGAACCCCCCGGCGGGGACAACACCAGGCACCTGCAAGGGTCCGGCGGCGGTTTCTTTGCCATGTACAACCGGAACAAGCGGAGCCTGTGCGTGGACCTGAAGCGCCCGGAAGGCCGCGACCTGGTCTATCGCCTCATCGATGGCGCCGATGTGGTGATCGAGAATTTCCGGCCCGGCGCCATGGACAAGCTCGGTCTGGGTTACGAAGCGCTGTCCGCCCGCAACGACGGGCTCATCTACTGCAGCCTGAAAGGCTTTCTCAGCGGGCCATACGAACAACGGGCCGCCCTCGATGAAGTGACCCAGATGCTCGGCGGTCTGGCCTACATGACGGGCCTGCCGGACCGGCCCATGCGCGCCGGCTCTTCAGTGATCGACATCGCCGGCGGCATGTTCGGCGTCATCGGCATTCTCGCCGCACTTGATCAGCGCCGGGCAACCGGCAAGGGCCAACTGGTGACCAGTGCACTCTTCGAAACCACCGCGTTCATGGTGGGCCAGCACATGGCCCAGCAGGCGGTACTCGGCGAGGCGCCGCCGCCCATGTCGGTACGGCGCTCGGCCTGGGGCGTCTACGACCTCTTCGACTGCGCGGACGGCGAGAAGATCTTTGTCGCCGTAGTCAGCGACACCCAATGGCGCCAATTCTGCAGACACTTCGCGTTGGACCACCTCGCCGCCGATGTGTTGCTTGCCACCAACAACGGCCGCACCGAACACCGGGATCGGTTCCTGCCGGCCCTGGCCGGACTCTTTGGCGCAATGCCGCGCCGGGAGGCTGTCGAGAAACTGGAACGCGCCGGCATGCCGTTCGCGGAAATCAACAGGCCAGCGGATCTGTTCGACGATCCGCACCTGAACGAGGGGGGGCTGGTAGGCGTGCATGTGACTGACGGCGAGCGGCGCGGCGAACTGGCGCGGCTGCCCAAACTGCCCCTGGAAATGAACGGCCGGCGCCTGAACCTGCGCCACGACTTGCCGCGGGCTGGAGCCCATTCCAGGCAATCCGCGGAGCGCTCCGGTTGTACTTCCGATGCGATAGAGGAATTGCTCGCGGCCGGCATCATCGCCGAAGTCTGATCAGCCCGTCAGGGAGAACCACAGTGAAAATAGACATCAAACCTTCAATGCGTTCGCATTGGGCAGGATTGGCGACTCTCTGCCTGATTGCTGTTCTGCTTTTCACGACCGGCGGCTGCGCCAAGCCCAACAACCCGGCGGAATCGGTGGAATCGTCAAATGCCCCGGCTGCCGACACAGCGTCCGTCCCGCGGGACGTTCAGCGTGGCTCCACTGAAGTGCCCGAACCGCTCACGTTGAGACGTCAGACGCTGATTGTACGGGATATCGAGAAATCGCTGCTCCTGTACCGCGATGCGATCGGCATGGAGATCATCTACGACAACATCATCCGCCGCCCGCACCGGGAGGAGGACCGGCAGCAGGAGATACGCCTGGTTTTTCTGAAAGCGAGCGACGATTTCATCGGTGTTCTCGGCCTTGTTGACTACGAATACAACAATTCCGGGCACCCGGTGCATACCAAGCCGGTACGCAAGGAGGGGTTTACACCGGGCAACTCGGTGCTGCTGTTCAATACCACGGAACTCGAAAAGCGCTGGCCGCGCATCGAAGCGGTCGACGGCGTCGAAGTCATCAGCGGACCCACGTACACGGAGTATCCGTCCTACGACGGCACCGGCATCATCCGGGTGAACGTCACGCGCTTCTACGACGCCGACGGTTTCCTGGTGGAATTCAACCAGCCGCTCGACCCGATCCACTAGACATATTGGTCGTGGGCCAGGGTGTCGAATGTATCAAGTTTCCACCCGGTCCGCGCCAACACCAAAAGACTTAAAGATATAATAATATGTCTTTTGTGATGTAAGCCTTGGAGGCGAGGTTGGCGACTTACCTGGTGATTACCGCGCAGCTTCACGATCGCCGGAAGTTCATCGCGGGCTATGGACCGGCGGCGGCGGAGTTGACGGGGCGGTTCGGCGGCGAATACCTGGTGCGGGCCCCGGGCCTGAGCGTGCTGGAAGGCGACCACCCGGGCGGCTCGCTGGTGATATCCAGATGGCCTGACAAGGCGGCGGCCCTGGCTTTCTGGAATTCGCCGGAGTATGCCGAGGTACGCAAGCTGCGCGAAGGCATCGCCGATTGCCAGGTGCTGCTGGTAGAGGACTGAGCGCCGGTGAGCGAAATCGGCGTTTCTGTCTTCGACCCGGACGGCCACTTTTTCGAGTGCATCCAGGCCTCGAGTATCGAAGAACCACAAGCCGAAGAACATCCGGAGGAGTGAAATGAGCCTGCGCATGCAACGTGCCAACTTTCTCGTTGCCGACATGGACAGGGCCTTGGCCTTCTATCGGGATGTGCTCGGCTTCGAAGTCGCATTCGTCAAGGAGCCGAGGGCGAAGAGCTATTCCCACGACGTATTCGATATCGACCGCGCCACCAGGGTGGGTTTCGCGGCGCTGAGCACGCCCGGTCAGCCGCGCGTCATGGCCCTGACCGAGGTCGCCGGCCTGAAGCAGCAGCCCTCGCCCCGCCGTTCGGCAATTGTGGTGGAGTGCAGCGACATCGACGGCGTTCTCGAGCGGACGCAAGCGCATGGATTCCAGGCTTTTCCGGAGGAGAAGCTTGTGACCCACGACGGCCGCACCGGCCGCGAGGTGGGCGTGCTCGACGCGGACGGCAACCTGACCGTGCTCTACTGCATTCTGACCGTTCCCGAAGCGCCGGCCTGACATGACAGCCGGTACCGATCGGGCAGCCGGCGAGGCAGGGGAGGCGCCACGCGTCGAATACCCGCCCGCCGGCCGGGCCTGGTACATGGTCGGCCTGTTGACGATTGCCTACGTGGTCTCGTTCGTGGACCGCAACATCCTCGGGCTCTTGATCGACCCCATCAAGGCGGACCTGGGCCTTTCGGACCTGCAGATCGGGCTGATACTAGGCCCGGCCTTCGCCATCTTCTATGCCACCATGGGGTTGCCGCTGGGTTACCTGGCAGACCGGCGCCGACGCACCTGGATCGTTGCGGCGGGCGTCGCCGTCTGGTCGGCCGCCACCGCACTGTGCGGGCTGGCACGTAATTTCACGCAGCTCTTCATTGCCCGGATGTCGGTTGGCGTAGGAGAGGCGACGCTGAGCCCCTGCGCCATGTCGCTGATTGCTGATTCCTACCCAGAGGAACGGCGGGGCAAACCCATCGCCGCCTATTCCAGCGCCATTTCACTCGGCAGCGGCCTGGCGGCGTTGCTTGGAGCCGGCGTTCTGGCGTGGGCGAATACCAACGAACAGACGGTGCTGCCGCTGGTGGGCGAGGTCGCGGCCTGGCAACTCGCCTTCATCGTCGTCGGACTGCCCGGGCTGCTGCTGGCGCTGCTTTTTTTCTGGCTGCCGGAACCGAAGCGCATCCTGGCCGGCGCGCAGCAGGCCCGCTCCCACCTGGGGCACATGTTCGCGCACGTGGGCCGGCACGCGGGCGTCTACGCAAGCTTCGTCTCCATTTTCTGCTGCATGACCGTCATCGCCTACAGCCACGGCTGGCTGGCGGTGACCTTCGATCGAACCTGGGGCTGGCCGGTTGAGAAGTACGCCCTGGCCCACGGTATCACGCTCATCGTGCTCGGTCCGGCGGCGGTCAACGTCGCCGGGTGGCTGTCCGACCGCTACACCGCGCGCGGCTGCACGGATGCGCCATTGCGAATCGCCGTGGCGGGGCTGCTGCTGTGCCTGCCGCCGTGCGTGATCGGCCCGCTGCTGGGCGACCCCTGGCTCGCTTTCGGCGTGCTCGCCTTCGGCAACATCGGCATCGCCTTCATTTCCGCCACTGGAGTGACGGCCCTGCTCAACATCGTGCCGCCACGCATCCGCGCCCAGACCGTGGCGCTCTACTACATGGCGATCAGCCTGTCCGGCCTGATGTTCGGACCGACCCTGGTGGGGGCGCTGAACGACTGGGTGTTCGGCATCGACGGCGTGCGCTACAGCGTAGCGCTCCTGCCGCTGATATTCGGCGTGCCGGTGGCCGCGTTGACGCCGGTCACCCTGCGCCTGTACCGGCGAGCGCTGGCGGAGAACCTTGCTGCGCGTTGAGGGTCTTGACCGCGGCGGCCGGGACGTGGCGGCATCTGGCTTCCCCTTCGTGACAGGCTGGCCGTTGCGAAAAGAAGTGCAGCTCCGACTCGCGAACGGCTCACCCGATGTGCCTTGCCATGCTCAGACGGTCCTCCAACTCGAAGCCCAAGGATTCGTAGAATTGGCGAACTTCAAGATTCGTCGTTCGAATCTGCAGATTGACCTTTGTGCAGCCGGCGGACCGCAATGCACGGATGGCATGACGGACAAGAACCGTGGCCAGGCCTCGACCCCGGTATTGGGGCGAGACAGCCACCTTGTGCAGCCAGCCGCGGTGACCGTCGTATCCTGCCATCGTGGTGCCTGCTACGGCATCTCCGTCCATGGCCACAAACAGCATGTCGTCCTGTACGGCGAGCTTGGCGTCGAACACTTTCGGCGGAGCGTTATGAGGCGGATCATCGGGGAAGACTGTTTCCCACAACGCGACGACGCTGGAACGGTCGGCAACGGTGGCGGGCCGTATGATCATCCTTTTGGGCGACCTGCCTCTCTTTGGTATTCGACGGTCGGTGCCGATTTGAGGTCTTCCAGTTCGGGGGCGTCCGCGGTACCGCCGGTCAGGACTTTCACGTCTGCGAATTCAGGAATGTACTTCGAGATGGGCTCCACAAGACTGACCCGTCCTTCCTCGACCAGCGTCAGCGACGCGACGGCGAACCGCGCCAGGCGCCCGGACGAGAGGCCGACTTCTTCCGGCGTCACATCGGGCTCGCGCGCAAGGGTCACAGTGGCTTGGCACAGGCAGAGCACCAACACCGCCCGGAGCAGATTCGAAACGGAATTCACCGAAAAAAGGGACCTGTCAGGCCGTGGCTTCACGACGCTGTGCATTTGACTTCCTTGATGTGGAACGGGCGAGGGGCATGGAGTATATGGCATAGAGCGCGGATAAGATAACTGTCTGCGAAACAGATCCATGGGCTTATCGAGGAGGCAATTCATGAGCGACTCCGTCAAGGGAGTGGGGGCGATATCACTTGCGGGAATTGCGATTGGAGGTGACGTTCGATCGGGCATTGACGCTGATCGTTTCGCCCGCGCGCGCGATTTCGTGCTGTGCAACGGCCGACTGATCGACCGATATCTGTTCGCCTGCCTGTTCGAGGGTGCGGCGAATGAACCCGTGCGCGATGCGTTGCGCGCTTATCGCAATCCGGACGGCGGATTCGGTAACGCGCTCGAGCCGGACAAGCGATGTCCGGAGAGCCAGCCGGTTGATGCGGAGGTTGCGCTCAAGATTCTCGACCTCGTGAATGGATTCGACGACCCGATGGTGGAGGGAGTCTGCGACTGGCT
>JAPPHD010000034.1 GCA_028821125.1 Gammaproteobacteria bacterium | reverse complement strand
GACAACGCGTCCGCTTGGCGTGCCGGATACCCGTACCGCATACCTGCTCTCGGCGCCCGATCGAAGCATTCTCTTGGAACTTCCAATCTAAAAAATAGTTACGATTAATGAATTGAATGCTCTTTCCAGGAAAGTCCGCAGGCTGTTTGGAGATCAGTCAGCCCACTAGCCCGGACTCTCGTTGTTCACAAAGGCCTTGAGCTGGTCGGCCAGCGCCGTGCAGGCGGAAGCGCGGACGCGGGCCAGGATGGGGATGGGTACGATCACCGCGGGCATGTAGCTGGTGCCGATCGCTTCGGAACTGATGCGGCCGGCGGCGGTGCCGCTCTCGACATCCCAGATCGAAGCCTCGTAGGCGGAGTCGTTCTCCCAGGAAAGGAAACCGAAACAGCCGCCCCCGGCCGGCGTGACCGCGCAGCTCAGGGAGCCGCCGGAATCCGTCTGCTCCGTGGAGCCTTCGATCCAGACCAGGTACTTGAGCCCCATGCGCTCGAGGCGACTGGCCAGGGGCGGATGATCGAGCAGCTTGGGCAAATCGTTGGCGTGGGCCGGCGCGGTGCGCGGTTCGAACCACGGGAAAGTGGCATCGATGAACTGCTGTTCGGGGATCACGTTGACCTGGTTGGCGCCGCCGGTCATCTTGCCGGCCACGCAGGAAATGAAATCGAGTTCGGTTTCGGCCGTGGCGGGCTGGCTGCGCCGTCCCAGCACCACAATGGCCTCGCCGGCCGACATGCCGGTATCCGCCTCGCGCACCTCCTGCACCGTTGCCGTGACGCATCCGCCCGCAAGCATGGGCACAAGGGCGGCCAGCAACAGCCATCGGGCCGGCGCAAGGAGCCCGGGCGCGGGAGAACTCATGTCGCGCCTCCCAGTTCGCTCTGCAGCCAGGCGCCCACGCCCGGGAACGACCGGAAGCGGATCGCGAAATCGGCCATGGCGTCCCGGCAGGCGTCCAGCGCCGCGGCCCGCAGCGACGACGAGGCGCCGCCGTGATTCTGCTGGTGGGACTTGCCGTATGCCATGAGCGGCCAGTCGCCGAGAACGTTGCCCCGGTTGTCGAGTATCCGGAAATGGTAGCGGATCCATACCTCGTGATACTCGGTGCGGGTCTGGCTCGGCAGGGTGAACTGGAGTTCCTCGATGGAAGGCACCAGCACGCCCGCGACATCCGGATTGTGGCCATCGGCCCGCTCCACGAAGCGATGGCCGATGAACATGCCCTGCAGCAGGTTGTCGAACATCGACCGTTGCGCGGAACCGAGTTCGATCTCCCACTCGCCGCGGCCCTCTACGGTCTCCACGTGGGTGTAACTGCTCAGGGCATCGTCGAGATGAATGCCGACCGGTAGCTGGACCTTCTCCATCAGCGGCACGGGGAAACCGGTCGGCACGGCCACACTGCCGCCCGCGCAGGCGCCCACCAGGCTGCATGCCGCTGCGAAAGCAACAGCCCTGGCGTACAAACTCATCCTCCGGCGGGATATGAGGTTCCTGTGCATCGAGGTCCCCGAGCGCCTTCACCACTTATAAATCAGCTTTGCAGACGGCACAAGTTTCGACGTCGCGTCAACCGGCACGCCGGACTATTGGAAATCGGAAAGCCCCACGAACGTGCCGTCGTTTCGGTAGGCGAGCTCGCGCATCAGCGCGGCGAAGCGGTAGACGCGGGCATTCGGTCGCTGCAGGTGTACCGGGAAGCCGACGGCATTGATGCGCACCCGGCGTTGGCCGGTCTCGTCGGCCACGTTTATTCGGTCGACGGCGTCGACCACCTCCTCCACGGAATTGCCGCTGTAGTCGTCGCCGAAGACGTAGATGCCGATGCGCTTGTCCGGTGCGTAGTAGGTATCGATGGCGGCCTGTATGCCCTCCACCGGGCTCGAGTTGCTGAACGGGTTCCAGGTGCGCAGGGTGTTGATGATGGACTGGCGGCGCGCCGGCGTATCCGGAATCCACTGGCCGCGGAAGCCGCCGAACATGTATTCGCCCATGTCGTTCATCACCTGGATGCCCTTCACCGTGGGGTAGACGTCCAGCGTTTCCTGCACCTTCCTCAGCACCTGGGGCCAGGCGCCGGCGAACATGCTGCCGGAGGTGTCGATGATGAAGACGATGTATTCGCTGTCCACGGCGATGCCGCCCACGAGGTCCGTCTGGCGGCGGAAATCGGCGCCGAGCAGGCGTTCCATCTCGTCGGTGAGGGATTGCCGGGCGGCGGCCAGTTTCATGGTTTCGATGCGCATGCTGTCGTTCTGTTCGCTGGTGGCGGTGAAACGGCCCAGGATGCGATTGAGTTCCCGTTGCAGGCGGGCGAGTTCGAGCAGGTTGTCGTCGAGCTGGCCGGAGGCGTCGTCGAGCTGGCGGCGCAGTTCGTTGATCTGCCCCTTGATCTCGAAGAGCGCCTGTTCCCGGGAAGCCACCTGGCCTTCGAGATTGACCGCCGTCTTCTCCAGCAGCACCGGCTCCACCGTCTTGGTGATCATCAGCAGCAGGATGATGGCGCCGAACCCGCAGCAGATGACGTCCAGGAAGGAGACGCTGAACTCCTCCACATCGCGGCGGCTCCTCTTGCCCATCAGGGCCAGTCCCGTGACGGCGCCATGAAAGCGCCTCCCGAGGTGCGTGCCAGGTTCCAGAACGCGGCGGCCGCGAGCGGATCGCCCTCCATGGGGAACATGATCACGTTGATGGGCACCTGGTTGGGCAACTCGCGCAGGGCGTCCCGGAACAGGCCCAGGCGGTCCGAGCCCGAGATCGTCGAGCGGCGGGGAGAGCGCATGCCCTGGGTGGGCAGCGAGTCCACGATCAGGTAGACGTTGTCCGGCAGGGGATCGAGGTTGCGCAGTTTGGTGACCAGGCTGATCAGGCTGGTGCCCTCGGTGGGAATCACGCCCTTCAGGCGGCCGATGGCGGCTTCGAGATCGCGCCCGTCGCCGAGCGGCACCCAATGGTCGTTGCTGCCGTCGAGAAGCGAAGCCGTTGCCGTGTTGAAGGTGAAGATCTGAAAGTCGGAGTCCAGCGGCAACTGGGCGCTCAGCCATTCCACGGTGCTCACGGCGCGCTGCCATTTGGGCGCCATGCGCCGCCGCTCTTCCGGCATGTTGCGCCGTCGCAGCACATTGACGATGGTCTCGTCGAGCATGCTGGCGGAGGTGTCCACCGCGATGAGTATGTTGGCGCCGCCGACCTTGAGGCCGGTCAGGTACTGCCGGTCGCCCTCACCGGCGAAACCGCGCACGCGGGCGCCTTCGTTGGCTTCATCGATGGCGCGCAGGCGCTCGAGTTCCTCTTCCCGGGCCTGCACGTCAGTCTTGAGCCGGTTCAGGCTTTCCTCCTCCGCCCGGGAACGCTCGCTCAGGTCGCCGAATTCGTTGCGGGTCTCCTCGAGGTCGGCTTCGGTGCTGGCCAGTTTCCGGTCGGAGTCATCGAGGCCCCGACGGATGGCCTCCAGGCGTTCCTTCAGCGCGAACAGGTCGTCCTCGCCGTTGCGCACCTGGTAGTCGAGCAGGCGGATCTCGGCGAGCAGGTCCTTGTTGACCACCGTGGCTTTCTCTTCCGTCTCGTGATTGATGATCAGGAAGATGAGCACGACGGCGCCGAACCCGCAGGACATGACGTCCAGGAAGGAAAGTGAAAATACGCTCAGCCGTCGCTTTGACCGCATATGTAAATTGTTAAGTTAATGCAAATAACTTTTTGATAAATATAAAATTATTTTCCTGATAACACTCAACTTTCTGCCCGGGGCTCCACTGTGATCAATCGCAGGCGGCGTCCGTCCCGTTCCAGGGAATCCCCCGCCCGGCCCGTAGCCGGCAGCCCGAAAGGGTTGGCGTCGAGGGGCCATGCGCGGTTGTCGCAGAGCACGTGTGTCGCCTGGGGCCGGGCGTCCGTCCGCGGTTCTCGCGCGACCCCGCCGCCCGGCAGTCGGGTGACAAGGGACAACTGCCCCGCCGCGATGCGGTCGCAATGCCGCTCGAATGCCCGGTCCAGGGCATCGGCGGGCAGGCTTCCCGTTTCCAGGCCCAGTTCGGCCAGGCCCGACAGGAGCCCGGGCAACGCTGCGCTGCGCGGCGCCACCAGCAGTTGAGCGCCTTCGGGGAGTTTCTGCGCCAGTTGGGAGAAACGCTGGGTCAGTTTCCTGCGTAGCGCATTGGCCGGCACCTGCACGCGCCGCTCATGGCCCCCGTGCCTGATTTCCACCGCGAAGTCGCCCTCGCCGCCGTCCCCGCCGGATTGCGCCCAGTCGTAGAGCTGGTCGAAGAGCTGTTGCTCGGTGTCCGCCGCGTGCAGGGGGTCGAAACGGGTATCCTGCACGAACCGGTCGGCCAAAAGGTTCGCCCAGCCGTCCAGGCATGAGATCAGCCCGCAGCCCGGAATCTCCTCCACACCCGCCCGGACGACCTCTTCGCCGGCGTGCAGTTCCGTCAGGCAGGCGCGCGTCAGGTGCAGGTCAAGGAGCCAGCAGCGGCCGGGTACGGGGCCGGCGCTCGCCATGAGTACCGCGCTGTCGACGAATCCCTCGATGCCAAGGCCCGCTTCCTGGGCGATGCCGAGCAGCACCCCCAACTGGTCGGTGGTCAGGGAGCCCGGTACGGCGGCGATGAGATTTGAGCCGCCGTTGGGCAAATTGCCGGATGTCGCGGCCCGCGCCGGATTGCCCGCCCGTGCCGCTGAGTGCGGCCCGTCGCGGCGCGCGGCCGGGGCGCTTTCCTTTCGGGCGCCCGTCCACGGCAGGCGGATGCCCCGCTTGCGGGGTGTTGCGTTCGCCTGCGTCGAACGCGGCGCGGCAGCGGTTGGGCCCGTTGAACCACCGAGGTGGGCGTTAAGTTCCAGGAGATGCAGATAGACGAGGTCCGCGTGGTTGGCTGCCTGTTTTCCCGGCACCGGCAGGGGGTCGGCGTTCAGGCGCGCCAGGTATTGCTGATTGGTCTGCTGGGGGTGCAGGCGCGCGATGCGCAGCGCCTCCAGGCCGAAGAGGCTCTGGTCCGCGCCGACGTGAGCGATGGCGGGCTGGCGATAGATCGGCCGGCCGTCCTTGTAGAGGCCGAGTTCCGCGTCGTTCAGCTCAAGCAGGATCACGAGTCGCGTATCCGCAGGTGCCGCAGCAGCCGCCGGTCGCAGTATTCCCCTACGTCGCGCACCAGGCGTTCCTGGACGAGCTGCAACTGATGCATCAGGAACATCACCACGATGCTGATCACCAGCGCGATGAACGTCGAGTTGAAGGCCACGCCCAGATTGGCGGTGACGCCGCTGATGTCGCCCTCCACCGCCTTGTAGGCCTGGCCGAGCGCCTGGCTGATGCCGCGCACGGTGCCGATGAAGCCGATGCTCGGTATGGCCCAGGCGATGTAGCGCACCATGGCCAGCTCGCTGTCGAGCCGGTCGGATTCGGCATCGCAGGCCTGGCGCACGGCCTCGGCGCTGTCCTGGACGTTGCGGGTGGAGGCGAAACGCTGCAGCGCCGACATGAGCGCCCGGGGCAGCAGGAACGACTGCACCCGTTCCGGCAGGGCCTGGATGGGGCGGCCGTACTCCCGGGTGTCTTCGGGGAGAATGCTCACGCCCTCCGTCACGATCACCATGTCCTGGTCGAGGAGGTTGCGTTCCCTGAGGGCGCTCCGGGCCTTGTAACCGATGATGGCGATCGCCCAGAACATGAGCACGAAGCACGCCTCCTGCTCGAAATCCTTGAGCATCACGTAGACCGACTGTTCCTGCTCCACCAGTTCGCCGGCGGCTTCCTGGGCGGCCCGGGCATCGAGTATGGCCTGGGCGTTCGGGCGGATGGCTGTGATGTAGACCAGGTGCACGACGATGAGCGCGATCACCAGGGCACTGGCCTGGTAGATGAATTCGGTGGGGATCTGCCGTCGCATGGGCCTCGTCTCAGATGTCCACGGGAAAGGGGGCCGCGTAGTCTTCCGAGATCTCTTCGGTGGGCTGGAACACCTCCGCCGACGCCGTTTCGCCGTCGCCCGGGGCGCCTTCCGCCGCTTCGCTCACCTCGCCGTGCTGTCCGGTTTCGCCTTCGGTTTCGTCCTGGGCGCCCTGGATGCCGGCCGACAGGAAGATCAGCCCGGCCAGCGATAGCCAGGCGATCGACCGCCGGCGGGCATTCCCCGTTCTGTCGTTCTGTCGAAATCGCATCATCTTTCTCGACCCCGGTCCGTGCCACTCCGCGATTTCACGACTCTTGCCAACCTCGCTACGTTCGTTCATGAAGGGTCACGGCCGAATGAACGTTCGATACGCCGCTATTCGGCGAACCGGGCGATCCTGAAGCCGACATCGCGTCTGCCGTCGATGCCGTAATCGCGGAACGACAGCCTGAGGTCGGTGGTGGTGCCGTGCATCCAACTGGACCCGCGAATCACATGATACTCCCCTTCCGCAGGTCCGAGCGGCCCGGTTTGCGCATCCGGCGGGTGCTTGTAGAAGTCGTGGGTCCATTCGGCCACGTTGCCGCCCAGGTCGTAAAGGCCCTTGGCATTGGCGGGAAAGATACCTACCGGCGCCGCCACGGCGTAGTTGTCGTTGTAGCCGAAAACGATGCGGCCGACCAGGTGCGAGGCGGCCCGGTCGGCGTAGTTGCCGTGCCGTGCCGGCGGCGGCAGCGCGGGGCCCCAGGGGAAACGAAGCAGTTCGCTCTTGCCGGGCCGGTGGCGGGCGGCCCAGGCCCATTCAGCTTCCGCGGGCAGCCGGTAACCTGTCGATTGGGGGTTGAATCCGATCACCTTGCCGAATTCCGCGGCGTAGAACGGCGGCAGGTTGTCCTGTTCGGAGAGCCAGTTGCAGTACAGCGCGGCGTCGTGCCAACTCACCTCCACCACGGGCTGGTTCTCCTTGTCGAGCCGCTGGTCCTCGTAGGAACCGCTGTCGTGGCCGCTGGCGAACACCGTAAACTGGGCATTGGTCACTTCGTGGACGCCGAGGTAGAAGAGCCGCGACAGCGCCACCTCGCGCAATGCCTCATTGGCACGCCGCCCGGGCTCCCGGCGCGATGCGCCCATGGTGATCGGGCCGGGCTCGAACAACTTCAGGCGCTGGCCCTGGGCGGTGACGATCTCCGGTTTCAGGGCGGCCAGGCGCGCTTCCTCCAGGGTGAGCAGCTTGACCTTGAGTTCCTGGGTCAGTCCGCTGCGCGGCTGTATCTCGCGGCTGTATCCGGCGTAGCCGTCCAGCCGGATCTCCAGCCGGTGGGGCCGCGCGGGCAGTTCCAGTGTCCGGTTCGCCGTGCCGGCGGGGCTCCCGTCGATGAAAAGCCGGGCTTGTGGCGGGTCGGCCTGGACGACCAGCAGGCCGGTCAGTTCCTCCAGGTTCAAATCGAGAATGCGCTCCTCGCCGGAATTCAGGCGCACGCGGGCACTGCGTGGGGCGAACCCGCCCTTGAACGCCTGAACCTCGTAGTTGCGGCCGGACTGCAGGGCGATGCTGACCGGCGTCTCGCCCTGAAAGCGGCCGTCCACGGTCACGCCCGCCCGGCCCGGCCGGGTGCGCACGATGAGCGTGCCGTCGGCGCGTTGCAGCCTGACCGTCGGCAGCGTGCGCTCTTCCCGTGCCGTCACCAGTATGCGCTGGCGGTGACTGCGGTGGCCGGGCAGGGTCAGCCTGATGTCGTGCTCGCCATCGAGAATCTGTACGACACCGTTGGTGAGCGTTCCGGTGTCGGTATCGTCCACGAAGATGCGGGCGCCGGGCGGTTCGGTCGAAAAGGCGATCTCGCCCCAGTTCGGCAGCAGTGTGGCATCGACGTTCTGGGTGCGATTCCGCCCTTCAACCGCGACGGCCAGATCGAGCGGCTGATAACGGGGGTGCGTGAACCGGAACCGGCGGGCGCCGGCTTCGATGGAGATGTCGTTGAGCGGCGTCTGTCCCAGGGGCCTGCCGTCCACGGTCAAACCGGCGCCTTCGGGTTCGGTCTCCACGGTGACCAGCCCGGGCAGGGGCACGAACTCGAACGCGAACGACTGATTGCGTTCCGGGCCAATCTCCAGCGGCATTTCCAGGGGGTAGTAGCCTTCCGCTTCCGCCAGCAGCGTATGGGGCCGTTGCAGCAGCAGGTGGATCTCTCCGAATGCGAAGGAGGGGCCGCCGGAAACGCTGACCCGGCTTGCCGACGGGGTGAACTGGAATTCCACCGCGCGCGCGGTGAAGAGAAACACCAATACGGCGGCGGCCAGCGCACCCAACGCCAACAGCACGCCCTGAACCGGCGTAATCCGGCGCCGCCGCTCGGGCCCGGCTGCGGTCGGCCGGTAACGGACCGGTTGGATGACTGGGCCGTCGTTCTGCATGGGTCAGCGCGCCAGCACCTCCCGGCAGCGAATGTCCACCGGCGCCATCCCGGTGTGAACGGTGATGGTGGCGCGGACATCCCGGCAACCGTCGCGGCTGCCGATCAGGGTATAGGCGCCGGGGCGCAGGTTGAGGCGCAACTCGGCGAACTTGCCGAGTGGGCCCACGTTCGAGAGCATTACGTTGGTGGCGTTGTCGGATTTCAGTATCACGGGCACCGGATTGGCGTAACGGCTCAAGAGGGCATCCGCGTCATCGATTTGCCGCGCAAGTACGGGGCCGCGCGGGTCGAGTTCCCGGGCGCGGGCGAGGGTATCGAGGGCTCTTGCGTAAAGCCGGTCCGAGGAGAGCGCCTCGGCCCGGGCGGCGATGTCCCGCAGGGCAGCGAGCGTTTCCCGTTGCAGCCGTGCGCGGGTGATGCCGCCGCGCGCGAACTGGATGTTGCCGTCCAGCGCGAGTATGGCCTCATAGGCTTGTGCCGCCGCCGGCCAGTCTTCACCGGATTCCGCTTTCTCGGCCTGCCGACGCAGGTTTTCGACACGCCTGACCAGTCCCTGTTCGGCGATCTGTTGCAGTCCGCCCAGCGCAGCGCCGTTGTCGGGGTCAATGGACAGCGCATTGCGGAAAGACGACTCGGCCTGGCGCAACTCCCCCCCGGCCAACTGCGCGAACCCGGCGGACAGCAACGACTGCAGGCGCTGCGCGGTGCGCTGCTGCCGGGCTCTGCTCATGGCCTGGTCGAGCCCCGGGGTCGCCGGATCGAGGCTGCGTATGCGTGCATAGGTAGCCAGCGCGTCATCCCACTCGCCGGACAGTTCCCGGTTGTGCGCGTCGCGGAACAGCGTGACGACCTCCGGCAGGCTCCCTGCCCGCGCCTCGGCCCCGATGAGATCCGGATGTGCCGGCTTGATCAGGCGTGCATCGGCCAGCCAGCCCTCGGCCGCCTCGACATCACGGGCATCGATCTTCTTCAGTGCATTGGCCAGCGCGGTCTCGAAGCGGCCGTGCCCTTGTGCGATCAGCGCCTCCAGGGCATCCGCGGCGCGGCGATAGTTGTCGATGGCGGCGGTGTAGCGCTCATCGACAAAAGACTCGTCGCCCGCATGCGCCAGGTTCTTGGCGGCCTCGTACGCCTCGGCGGCCCAGGTTTCCACCTGCATGGCCTCGCGCAGCTCGATCTCCCTTTCCACGAAACGGGCCAGTTCGTCCTGGGCCTCGGTGCGGGCCTGCTCGCGCCGCAGGGCTTCGAAGGGTGGGGGTTCGGCCGGCCTGGCGGCGGCGGAGGGCGGTCTGGTTTCCCCGGCCGGCGTCGAACCGGGGATGGGGGTATCCACCGCGCCGTCGCCGGTCAGAACCGGCTCCACGAACCGGGGCGCCAGCACGAACAGGGCGAATACGAGAAGGCCCGCCCCGGCGAGGAACAGATAGACGAACATTCTGCGCGGGTCGATCCGGCGGCTCTTCCGGACCGTTCCGGCATGGCTCAGCGGGACGGCCCTGGGTCGGATCGGTTCCGTTCTGTCGGACACTAGACCGATTCGGGCGCCTCCGCCGGCGGGGCGTCTTCGACCTCGAGGCCAAGATCTTCGAAGTACACCCTGCGCAGGATACGGCGGAGTTCCCGGTACTGCTGTTCCACCGTGCCCTGCAGGTGCACCGTCTGGTTCTCCAGTTCGATGGTGTGGGGCATGATCTCCTGCTCTGCGGCCACCCCGATCTCCTGCAGTACTTCGGCCTGCATGGCGGCCTCGTTGCGCTTTGCCACCGCGCTCTTGATGAGCGCTGCGCCCGCGGCGATGGAAACCAGCCCGGCTGCGTCCACGAAGGCATTGTCGCTCTCGTAGATCGCCCCGATGCCGCCGATGATGGCGCCGGCTCCCGCCCAGGTCTTGCCCCGGGCCTGGGCCTCGAGTTCCCGCAACGCGATGGCTTCGTCGTACGTGGCGGCGCGCCACTGGTGATAAGGCCGGTACATGTTGCGGTGAAAGTCCGCGTAGTACTCATCAAGAGTGTCGATGAAGAGGTATTCGCGCTCGCGCACGCGGCGCACACGTTCCAGCATCGGGTCTTCGGGCGAGGGCAGCCGCACGAGCTCGAAATCGCCGTTGGGCAGGTCGCGTACGTGTGTGGCGAAGGCGTCGGGCGCGAACTCGCGCGCGAACTTCATTTCCGCCGTGGCGCGGATCTCGCGAATCGTCCGCTCATCGAGGGACTCGCGATAGGCAAGCATGTCGTCGGCGAGGCTCTTGTAGTTCGCCTGGAACGGGTCGATGTCCGGCGGAATCGTCTCGGAATAGGCGTACTTGCTGGCAAGCGCCTGATAGGTCTCGGTGAACCATTCGACCCCGCGCGCGTCGATGACGGTCATCTCCAGCGTCAGCCGCTCGCCGTCCGACTCCACGATCCTGCCGGTGACCGTCACGTCCACCGCGTGGGTCGGCCTGGGCACCACCCGTACCGCTCCCCAGTTGCCGGTGCTCTGCAGCAGGTTCTTGGCGAAATAGGGGATGAACTGCGCTTCCGCGCGGCGCAGGTCGGGATGCACCAGTTCCTCGATCTGTTCGTCGAAGGTCTCGGGAATGTTGGGGTCGAGCACGGCCAGGCCCACATCGAGTAGCTGGTCTTCTTGCTGTACGCCCTGGAACTGCTTGGGCGGGGTCATGTCGACGGTGCGCACGGTCTGGCTTACGCAACCACTCAGCCAGAGCAGCGGGAGAGCAATGCACAGCAGGAATCGGCGCCGCATGCCGGAGTTGGGGAAACTGCCTGCGCATCGTCGCCCCGACGCTCGGGGCTCCCAACGTTCTAGCAGAAAATTACAAACCTTTGATTTTAAAGAAATAATCAATTGACATAATATCGTCAATCTCAACAGCGAGTTCGCATACGGCGCTTCCATTTCGGCGCACGGCCTCTTTTTTTGCTGTACGCAAGGCACTCTGCCGTACGCTAGGTTTTCGGACGAGCTTAACGCGCC
>JAPPHD010000119.1 GCA_028821125.1 Gammaproteobacteria bacterium | reverse complement strand
GCGACACCATGCTGGTCAACGGGACCTGGAGTCCGTTTCTCCAGGTCGAGTCGCGGCGCATTCGACTGAGACTGTTGAACGGCTCGAACGCGCGGATCTACTACATCGGCTTCGACGACAACCGCGAGTTTCACCAGATCGCCACGGACGGCGGATTCCTCGAGACACCCCTCCAGACCAACCGCGTGACCCTCGCTCCCGGCGAGCGGGCCGAGATCCTGGTCGACTTCAGCGACGGCGCCGAGGCGGTGTTGAAAAGCTACCCGGAAGCCGGGTTTCTGGACACAATCGGGTCGTTTTTCGTCGGACTCGGCAACGGGCACCTGGACCTGTTGAAGATCGTTCCCCAGCCGGCTAAACGCGCGTCCCACGCATTGCCGGGGCGCCTCAACACCATCCCCCGCATCGAGGCCTCGGACGCCGCCAAGACCCGTCCGATGGTGTTGGGAGGACTATTACGGGACGGAACGCCGGCCGGACCGGGTAGGGGGCCGCCGATCAACGGCAAGTTGATGGATATGGGGCGAATCGACGAGGTCGTGCGATTGGGAGACATCGAGATCTGGGAAGTGAGCAATCCCGGCGGCCAAGCTCACCCTTTCCACATTCACTTGGTCCAGTTCCAGATTCTCGATCGCAACGGCGAACCGCCCACGGGCGCCGAGCGTGGCTGGAAAGACACGGTCCTGGTGCCCGCCGGCGATACCGTCCGCATCATCATGCCCTTCGATCGATATGCCGATCCCCAGGTCCCATACATGTACCACTGCCACATCATGGAACATGAAGACGCCGGGATGATGGGGCAGTTCCTGGTCGTGGAAGACCCGGAGAAACTCGGCAGCCGGCCGAGAAATTCACAGCACAAGTAGCGCCGGGGTACGCTTGGCCTCTCCCACCGCATCGACTCGCCGAACTGGACAAATATAACTTATGACCCCATAATATCCGGATGCAGTATCCCAGGATGCTCGCAGGCCGGCTGCTCCGGCTCGCGGCGCACTTTCCGGCGGTGGTGGTCACCGGCGCCCGACAGGCGGGCAAGACGACCCTGATGCGGGCCACCTTCCCGGATCATCACTACGTTTCGCTGGACCTGCCCACGACCGCCGATCAGGCCGAGCGCAACCCGGACCTGTTCCTGCACCACCATCCGGCGCCGGTTCTCATCGACGAGGTGCAGTACGCTCCCGGCCTGTTCCGCCACCTGAAGGCGGCCATCGATGAGCGTCGCCACGACATGGGGCGCTACATTCTCACCGGCAGCCAGAACTTCACGCTGATGAAGGGTATCTCGGACAGTCTTGCCGGTCGCTGCGGGATCGTGGAGTTGGAAAACCTGGCGCTGCACGAGATCAACGCCGTTACCCCTCCCGGTGACGACGCGGCCAGCCTCGCCGGACTGATGGCCCGGGGCCAGTTCCCGGAGTTGTGGCGCGCGCCGGAGTTGCCGGCGGCGGATTTCTTCGCCTCGTACTTGGCCACCTACCTCGAACGCGACGTGCGCCAGATCCTCAACGTGGCGAGCCTGCGGGACTTCGAGCGCTTCGTCCGCGTGCTGGCGGCGCGGTCGGCGGCCATGCTCAACAAGAGCGACGTCGCCCGGGACACCGGAGTGGCGGTGAAGACCATCGGCGAGTGGGTGAGCGTGCTCCAGGCGTCCGGCCAGATTATCCTGCTGGAACCCTGGCACGTGAGCTTCGGCAAACGCGTGGTGAAGACGCCGAAGGTCTATTTCCGCGACAGCGGCCTGCTCTGCTTTCTGCTGGGGCTCGACGCCTCCACGCTGCTCACGTCGCCGGCCCTGGGCGCTGTATGGGAGACGTTCGTGTTCGCGGAGATGCGCAAGCTGAACGAAGCCGAGGCTGTTCCCGTCAACTTCTGGTACTATCGCGACCAGCGCGGCCAGGAGGTGGACTTCGTGCGCGACGCCGGCGGCGTCCTAGGCTTCATGGAGTGCAAGTGGAGCGAGCGGCCCACCCTGCGCGACGCGCGCGGCCTGCTCCGGGTGAGCGCCGGGCTGGCCGCGTCGAACAGCCCCTGGCGCCCCGGCCCCCACTACGTCATCGGCCGGCCCGTGTCGAGCCATTCCCTCGGCGAAGGCGTGGCGGCGGTGGCGCTACGCGACCTCCCTGCCATTGTCTCCGGGGACGCGCCTGCATGACCGGCCCACCGGATGTCGTTGCCTCTACGCGACCAAAGACGTAGTAATGGCACAGCCTGGGACATCGGCGTCCTTCGACTTCGCTTCGCTACGCTCAGGACGAACGGTTGTGCGGGCCATTTCCCGTTCGTCCTGAGCGTAGCGAAGTCGAAGGACGCCATCACTTCAGGCAAGACGAGGGACGCCAACGAGGAGAAACGCACATGGAATACCGCCAATTCGGTACCACCGACTACAAGGTGTCGCCCATGGGGCTCGGCTGCCTGAGCATGTCGGGCATGTACGGAGCGGGAGATGACGACGAGTCCATCGCCACGCTGCACCGGGCCTTCGAGCTCGGCATCAACTTCCTGGACACCTCCGCCAGCTACGGCAACGGCCACAACCACGTGCTCATCGGCAAGGCCATCAAGGGCCGGCGCGACCAGGTGGTGATCCACTCCAAGTCCGGCAGCCCCCGCGCCTCAGACGGCACCGGCCTCGACGGCGGCAGCTCGCCCGAGTATCTCATCCAGACCTGCGAGGAGAGCCTCCAGCGTCTGGGCATCGACTGCCTGGACATGTACTGCATGTCGCGCATCGACCCCGCTGTCCCGGTGGAGGAATCCGTGGGCGGCATGGCACGTCTCGTGGAGCAGGGGAAGACCCGCTACATCGGCTTGTCCGAGGCCAGCGCCGACTCCATTCGCCGGGCGCAGAAGGTCCACCCCATCGTCTCGCTCCAGATCGAGTACTCGCTCTGGTCCAGGGACGCCGAGCAGGGCAACATCGAGGCCTGCCGCGAGTTCAACATGGGCCTCATGGCCTACTCGCCCCTGGGCCGCGGCTTCTTCGCCGGCGCCGTCCGTGACCTGAGCGATCTCTCCGAAGGCGACAACCGCCGCAACCAGCCCCGCCTCCAACCCGGCAACATCGAGCGCAACCTGGAGTTGCTCGCCCAGGTAGACGAGGTCGCCAGGGAAAAGGGCATCACCACCACCCAGCTCGCGCTGGCATGGCTCATGGCCCAAGGTCCCGACATCATTCCCATCCCCAGCAGCAAGAGCCGCAAGCACCTGGAGGAAAACGTCAAGGCGGTTGCGGTGGAGCTGATGGATGAGGATCTGCGCAGGCTCGACGCCATCCTCCCTTACGGGGCTGCCGCAGGCAACCGCACCCGCGATATGAAGCGGGTGAACGTGTAGTCCGTGGGATCGCGCGATGCGCACACCTAGCCACTTCCGGCCGTTCCCGGCCTTCGCCGAACGAGCCAGCCACGGAACGGATTGCGGGAGGCTTGACATCCGGTCAAGTGAGTAATGGCTGTAATTTCCCTTATGATCGACTCAAGGAGGGTCCGACGATGAGCAGGGGCGAGGCATTAGCCAAGAGAGTCGTCAAGTTGGTCGCGGTGGGCAATTCAAAGGGAATCCGTCTTCCGAAAGCTCTCCTGCAGAAGTATGGATGGAGCGATTCTCTCGTCATGGGAGAGGTGGAAGAAGGGGTGCTTCTTTACAGCCGGGAAAAGAACACCCTGTCCTGGAAGGACACTTACCGTGCCGTGGCTGCCGAAAAAGAGGACTGGAGCGATTTCGACATGACAGTGGCCGACGGCGTGGAATGATGGCCACCTTTCGCTCGCGCTAGGCGTGTCGGGCGCGATATCGTTGCCATGGGTGTCGCTCAAGCCAAGCTGTCGAGGCATTCGAGCACGGCGCGTTCGAACTCGGACTCTGACTCTGACAATTCACGCGGCGGCTTCGGCGATAGCATCGCGGAACACCGCGAAGCTACGGGACCGATTGCGGTCCGGGTCGATATGTTGGCCGATAGCAGTGGCGGCCTGTACCTTAGCTAGCCCTTGATTGAAATAGCCGTGTTTTTGCAGAACCCGCTCGAATGCCTCCCAAGTGCCACCCGTGATTGCGTCGGGGTCCTGGTAGCGCGCTTGGCGGGGAATATTCGGCGAGACTCTGGGATACGCTTGGCGTACTGCTTGCCAGTCGCCAAAATACCACGCTTCGAGTTCTTCGATCGCGATCCTCGTGGCGACCTGCCAATCGGTGCCGCCGGCCCGTTTGGATCGAAGCCCGGCGCTCTTGGAGAAGTCCTCGAGAGTGGACTTGAGCTCCCCGCAATCGTCCCTGTCGCGATCCACGATCACCACGATTCGGTACCCGGACGGCATCCATGCCGCATAACCCCTGAGGCGATCTCCGATTTTTCGCAGCAACGCTCCCTTGCCCGGATAAGGGTGAATCTCGAAGCTACAATCCTCAGGCAGGAACCTCGGCAACCAAGCGGCGAGAAAGGCTTCCATGGAAGGTTCTTCGACGTGAAACTCGATATGGGATGCGGGCATATCAGGTCTCGCCTCCGTCCCACGCCGGCATTCCGCCTCTCGTGAGCGGGTCGCCGACCCCGAAATGCCCTTCCATCCACAGATCGCCGAGTTGAGCGCCGGCGCCGATGAAGGCCATGACCTTGGCGTTTTGGTCCAGTGGGTCACATTGCGTGTAGCCGGATTCGTCGCGCCATAGCACCCGCACTTCGCTGGGGCGAAGCGCGTCGAGGAAGAACGGCGAATGTGTGGTCACGAGAATCTGCGTCGCCTCTGCCGCTCCCCGGCACTCTTCAGCCAGCCCGTAAAGCAGGCGGGGATGCAGGAAGTTCTCCGGCTCCTCAATGCCGATAAACGGAGGCGGAACGGGATCGTGCAGCAAGGCCAGATAGGCGAGCATCTTGAGCGTACCGTCCGATGCGAAGCGGGCCACCACTGGCTCGGCAAACGGAGCGTCCTTGATTTGCAGCAGCAGCCTGCCGTCCGGCATCGGGTCTGCACTTACATTTTGGATTTTTGGGACCCGTTCCCGGAGTCGCTCGAATATGAATTCAAGGAAGCGCGGATGCTCTTCCGACAGGTACTGGATCACGTTGGCGAGGTTGTCTCCGGTCTTGCTCAGGCGCTCCTGCGGCCCGGCTTCCGGCTGTCCTCTCGCGTCCTCGGACGAAAGATAGGACACGTGCCATCCCATGATGAAATTCCTCAGCGCGACGACACGGGGATTCTCCGCTAATTGGCCGAGCGCGTTGACCGCAAGTGTATCCGCGGAACTTAGGGGAACTTCGATCCGTTCGTCCTGTGCGTCGGGCAGTTCGCCGGAGATGACCCGCCCCGATCCGTAGGCGTAGTCGAGGAACCTGAAGGGTGCTCCGTAGCGTCCTCGCTTCCACCGTAGCCATTCTCCGGCCACAATGGGTCTGCCGTTTCTTTCCTCCACTTCGAGGTGATAGGTGATCAGAGGATCGCGCGGTTGTTCGCGATAAGCGATCTCGATCAGGATCGAGCCTTCTCCACCGCGCGATTTGAGATCCCGCGCCCTGCCGCGTTTATCCCAAGCCCGGCGCAAACCGTTTTCAAAGCACTCCGCAAGGAAGGCGAAGACATCGAACACCGTGGATTTGCCGCTACCGTTCGGGCCGAGCAGGACGGTAAACGGTGTCAAGCGCGTCAACTCGACATCCCGCAGGGCGCGAAAATTGTGTACCTTGAGGCGCTCGATCCTTGGCACTGCCGCGTGCGCTGGCGTAATCTGGCTCATTGCGTCACCTTCGGTTGGCCTGAAGACGTCGTATGGACTTTCAGACGTAACTTGCCCGAGAGGAGCCTGGGAAGGAGGACGTCTCGAAGATCGACGAGCCTTCCGGATTCCATCGTGTTCACGACGACCTGATCGTAGAGCGAGCGGCTCAGGACATCAACCTCCCGCCGGACACGTTTAGCGCCTCGCCAGTGGTGTGGGACGAGTCGCTCGACGCGAGAAAGAGGGCGGCGTTGGCCACCTCTTCGTGCAGGGCGTGCTTCCGTAGCGGGGTGTGGGCCAGGACGCTCTCCCACAACTCTTCGAAGGTGACGCCGAGGCCCTTGGCGCGGTCGCGGTACATCTCCCGCAGGTCGGCTTCGTCCATGCCTCCGGGGCAGATGACGTTGGCGCGGACGCCCGAGGGTCCGGCTTCCTTGGCGATGGTCTGGGTCAGGCCCAGGAGGCCCCACTTGGCGGCGCACAGGGAACCGCGCAGCGCCATACCCTCGCGGCCGGCGGTACCGGAGATGCTGACGATGCTGCCGCGTTTCTGCTCGATCATGACCTTGAGGGCGGCCTTGCAGCAGAGGAAGATGGCCTTGAGGTTGACGTTGAGGACATTGTCCCACTCATCCTCGGTGATTTCGTGCACCTGGACCATGGGTCCGCGGAAGCCGACGCTGTTGACGAGGATGTCCAGGCGGCCCCAGTGGGCCACGACGTCGGCCACCATCCGCTCGACCTGCGCCAGGTCGGTGGCGTCGGCCGTCATGGCTACGGCCTCGCCGCCCTTCTCCCGGATGGCCTGAGCGACGCCGTCCAACTCGGTCTTCGTCCTCTCCAGGTCTACAAGGGCGATCTTGGCGCCCTCGCGGGCGAAGGTGTGGGCGATGGCTTCGCCGATGCCGCGGGCGCCGCCGACGACGACTGCTACCTGATCTGCTAGTTTCATGTAGTTCCTCCGTAATGGCTGTGTTCCCTACGTCATAGCACACGTGCGCCTCGCTGGGCGCTCTTCACAGAGGTCCCGAAACCCGCGAGACTTCGAAACCACGGAAGCGGCCGATGGCCTCGCCTGGGATGATGTGGCCGCCGTACTTACTGGTCGCCGATCACCATGAACGAGCCCGCCGTCATCGTCGGCGCTCCGCGGCTTGACGAAGATTCATAGATCGTGCGTCGGATGGCGGCCGACAGCGATGCCTAGTCGTTGCGGAGGACGCCCTTGGTCGGCGACACGGGCGTGTAGTGCTCGATCCGCTTCAGACGGGCCAAGTCTTCCGGGGCGATGCGCCCTAACGCCTTGGAGCATGACGCCACCGCTGGGATAGGCCGTCGAGGCTTGGCGGTCTCGTTCTCGTCATAGCGCCTCACTCCGCCCAGCTTCGCTGCCGAGCGACTCCTCGACTTCGGTGAACGCCTCTGCGTGCAATTCGATGACTTCGAGGGTCTTCTTCCGGACACCGATCCCATGTGCCACGAGAAGATCGATCAACTTCTCACCGTCGATGAGCGTAATAGGGGCGGCACCGCGCTCAAAGGCTGCATCGTGGGTGCCCTTCGAGTACTTCGATGTAGTGATGATCGTGCCTCGGACAGCACCGAAGCGATGAAGGGAGCCACGGAGTGCGTCAAGGTCTTTTCTCTGGATGGTTCGCTTGTGTCGCTTCGCCTGGACGACCTCGCGAACCGACGTAATGCCGAGCTCGATGTCGGCGACCACGTCGACACCGCCGTCCCCAGAGCGGCTGGTCACCTCGACGTTTTCATAGCTCATTTCCTGGAGTAGCTGCTTTACCAAGTGCTCGAAGGCGAAGGGATCGAGATCGGCCAAGATGGCGCGGATGCTCTCGCGGATCGCCGACTGCTGCTGGCTTATCAGCTTGCGGATTTCCTGGTGCTCGCCACTGTTGGACTCGTCTTCGTCTCCGGTCCGACCGAGGTAGGCGAGCCCCACTTCGGAGATTGTGTACCGAATGCTGGAGCGGTTCAGCAACCCACGGTCGAGTAGGTTCCGCAGCCGTCGGCGAAGCGTGTCTTTGATGGTGCTGTCGGTTCCGAACCGCGACCGCCTCGACAGATACTCTCCCCAGCCCGGCAGTAGATCGCCGAAAGCCGCCGGACCAGTATCGGCTACGAGCGCGAGGATTTTGACGAGGCCTTCGAATTTATCGAGCGCGGCTTCCGTCTCGCCCTCCGGCGATTTCAGAAAGTCATAGCCCTGCTCTGTGACGCGCAGGACGCCGTCGTCGGCCTTGAGCAAGCGGTAGTTCGTCACGAGGAGCCAGTGGCCGTAAACGTGGCGAGGGTTCACCCGCTTGTCGGTCCCTTTCCAGATCGCAAGGGCAGTGTCGCGGTCGGAGCCGGCGAGACGACTTGGTATCCACTCGTCGGGCAACGACCAGTCTACAGGCTCTTGCGGTGTCCCGCGTTGCATGGCAAGTGTCGACTGGAGCCCTGTCACTTCGGTTCGCTGCATACCTTCCCACACTGGAAGGACAAGGCGGACCTCCCTGTACGGCGGGAAATAAGGGATGCGGACGCGGCGATCTGTAGCGTCAGGAGCTTCGTCCACGGTCGCGGAGCCGGCACTATAGTGGCTCCGAACGCTAAACACACCAGGCGTCACTCTCACAAAGGAGCTCGCTGCGCCATTGCGCTTGATGTCGGCGGCAAGGATCGCGTTTAGCGTTGCGGACGGGGTCTTCGAGGTCGACTGGCTCAACCCGGAATCAAGGACGCGCCTTGTGATCTCTTCGTAGTGAAGCGGCTTGTCAGCATCATGGAGAACCTGTCGAGCGGCGTCTTTCAAGGTTAGGATCATCCCCCGTCCTCCGTTCCATCGGCCGTCGCTTCTGTCTGCATTGGCCGTACTTTTCGTGCGCATTTCGGTCTGAGATCGTCCATTCCATGGCTGGCCTTCCCATGCGCTAGCGCGCTTTCCAGTTCGGTGTCGGCCGCCGATGACTGGAAATTACTGTGTCATGCTCAGGTGCAGACAACCGCCCGCCATACACATCTCGCTGGCGACACTGTGAAAGCCACCGTAACTCGGATCACCTCAAAGACCCACTACAAATGTCTGACGGGCCGTGCTTGGGGGATGCTGTCGGTCGCAACTACTACGACGGAAGCGCGTCATGGAAGAACTCCTAGCCCGGACTTTCTGCATGCCAGTGAATGTGCTATCATTATTCCGAAAAATCTCGTTTTGTCTTATCAACTGCGACGTCCACTATGCGGTTCTTTCGCGGAATTGCCGTTTCCTCTGATGCTGCCAAAAGCACGATTAAGCAAATCCGAAGCGTTGGGCTTTTGGGAAGCGAGGGCATATGGAGAATGATGTTTTCGCATCCTGGTTCCATTGACGACCTCTTCTCGAAGGACGCCCTGTCTACAGAAGACACTCGCGTTCGCCACGACGAAGAACAGGCAATTTGTGCTTGCGGCGAACTCTTCGGAGCCGCCTACTACGCATTGAAGCACAATCGAACCAAAGAGAGAAACACTCCAATAATACTAGAGTTTGAAGCCAACGAAAATTCCGTGGCCGTAGATGGAAGGGATTTCCTTTACAAAGCGTTCCAAGATGGGGATCCCATTCGCGCTCGACTTGTTTTACAAACCGCGTTTGGAGAAGCCGTGCTCCGTTATGCCGACTTGGCATGGAAGCAGATAAGCCAAGAAACACGCATCGCTCTGTGCGATTTGGCTGTCCATGATCCAGCGGTAATTCGGGCGCATCATGACAATGTGCTTGTGCTTGGGGGTCGCCATGGCACCATTTTCCGCAACGCGTTTCTGGTGAAGGCGCCTATCCCGGCGGACGCATTAATATCTGTTCGGCAGCTAAATTCCGACATAAGGATTCCGCGCCCCGAAGTGACTCTCACTGATCTTCGGATCGAGTGAATCCGTAGCGTCAGGCCTCCAGCGTGGGCCGTGTTCTCGGATTGGTGATTTCGCGAGCACGCGGGTCGGAACCCGCGGGTAGACGCCAGTTGTTAGCGGCGGGGAATTGTGCTCCGCGCGAGGCGGCCTTTGCGTCTGGACCTCTCCGCCGGCTGCACCTTTCCCAATGGACATCCGTCTTCGCCAGCGAGCGCCTCACCAGAGCGCCGCTCGGTCGCATCACGCATCACGACCATATCCCGTTTCCCCGGCGAAACAGCAGGTCTTCTGCAACCAGTGTTGCATGTCATACGTAATCCACGTCCCGCTTGCGCAGGAATCATGGATGCGGGGTAATAGCCGGAGCTGTCAATCATGCGTTTCGGGCGACGAAGGTACCACCCTGGTCCCTGCGCCATCAAGCCGCACCCAGCGCCGTCACCACGGCGATGACGCCGGCCACGGTGACGCCGGAGAAGATCGTGGTCCAGAAGACGACGTCGCCGGTGAGCTCGGCGTCGCCGTCGAGTTCGATGGTGAGGATGAGGGTGTTGACGGCGGTGGGGGCAGCGGCGCCGATGATGAGGTGGGCGCCGGGCCAGGGCCAGAGGCCGAAGGCGTAGACCACGGCGCCGATGAGGGCCGGCAAGGCCAGGAGCTTGACGAATGCGATGGGCACGACCTCGCGCCAGCGGCGCCAGCGGGCTCCCCGTGCGAGCTGCGCGCCCAGGGCCACGAGCATCATGGGCACCAGCGCGCCGGACAACGAGCGCAGGGGGAACGAGGCCACGATCGGCAGGAAGTCCGCTCCGTTGAACCAACGCAGGCGGATCTCCCGCAAGACGAACGAGGTCACCAGCGCGTAGGGGATGGGGAGCTTGAAGATGCCCAGGGCCTCACGCGCGCGGCCGCCTCTGGCCACCGCCAGCACCACGTAGCCCAGGAACCAGACCAGCAAGTTGCTGAGCATCACCACCAGCGCCTGGACGTGCAGGCCCGCTTCCGTATCCGGCTGGCCCTGGAACAGCGTGCCGCCCTCGACGTAGAGCAGGTGGGCCACCGGGATGCCGAAGTTGCCGGCGTTGAACACGATGCTGCCGAGGATGACGGCGGCGACGGTCTTGTTGGGCGCGCGTACGGCGCGGCCGCTGGCGAACAGCAGCAACCCCAGGACGCCCAGGACGATCAGGAAGACCAGGGCGATGAGACCGATCTCGCTCCAGGGGATGTCGCTGTCGTAGATCTTGATCAGCAGGAACGACGGCACCAGCAGGTACATGCTGACGCGGGCGAGGGTCTCCAGGCTCAGCGACTGGTAGCGCTGGAGCAGTGTGCCGAAGCCCACCATGAGCAGCAGCGGCAGGAGGATGTTGTAGAGGATCTGGCCGGTGTGTTGCAGCATGGTGTGAGAGGCGTGTTGGGAGGCCGCCCATCGTGACGGCGGGAGCCGGCGGGCAGAAAGACTCCGGCGCTTCGAGAGCCCGGCAGGACCGGTCCCCGAAGCGCCGGAGGATACTGCGACAGGAGTATGGTGTCCGGATTCGCGGAAACGTTGCGCGTGTCGAATCCGCTACGTTATCCGGACCGCCTCGCCGGCTACCCCGCGGATTCCGCGAAGAACTTGCCGGGCATCTCGATGGGCGGCAGCGTCTTGTTCTCCTCCGAGTCGGAGGGGATCTCCTTGCCGTCGGGGCCGAGGCGCGCGTCGTCGCCCCGCGGCGGCGTGGCGTCGATGCCGCAGCCGATGCGCAGCACCACGA
>JAPPHD010000095.1 GCA_028821125.1 Gammaproteobacteria bacterium | reverse complement strand
TTCAATGATCTTATCGGCCATGCTGCGCACGTCCGATAAGAGCCTTATTCATTATGCTGACGATTTCGTGATCTGTTGCCGGGGAACGGCGACGGAAGCGATGACGGTGATGCGCAAGATGATGGGCAAACTGAAGCTGACGGTCAACGAAGACAAGACGCGGATGCGACGGTTGCCGGGCGAGGACTTCGATTTTCTCGGTTACACGATTGGCCGCTGCCACTCGCCGACGACGGGACGGGCTTACATCGGCACGCGCCCGTCGAAGAAGAGTGTGCGCCGGGCGATGGCGGAGGTCAGCAAGCTGACCTCCTGCCGGACGACCTGGATGGCCGCCGAGGATGTGGTGGGGCGGCTCAACCGCCTGCTCGTGGGCTGGGGAAACTATTTCCATCTCGGCCCGGTGAGCAAGGCGTATCGAGCCATTGATGCTCACGCCTGTCATCGGCTCCGCCGGTGGTTGTGCCGGAAACACAAGATCGGCGGCCGGGGGACGCGCCGCTTCCCCTATGAGTATCTGGTCTCGGACCTGGGACTGGTACGGCTGTCGGCGACGACGCACAACCTTCCGTGGGCGAAGGCATGATCCTGGAGAGAGCCGGATGCGGGAAATCCGCTCGTCCGGTTCGCCGAGCGGCGACTGGAAACGGAGTGGGTATAAATCGGGATGAGGCCGGCCCACCACCGCGCCAGTCGTCGACTCTACTGAATAAACTACTGCGGCCGTCAATAGCAGCGAAATCACTGGGCGTGCTCCCGCCGCGTGCTCAACGTGCTGTAAGCACGCCTCCGCGCGCTCTGGTCCGCGCCACCCAGTGCTTTCACTACTCTTGCCAGCCTCGCTACGTTCATTCACGAATAGGTCGGGCTAGGGGCAGGGATCGCCGAGCGGTACACCCGGAAAGGGATCGTACCGACAGCACCGGTTATAGCCGCAACAAGGATTCTCCACACCGGCCCGATCCTGCCCTGACTCAACACGCCCAGACCTTCTCCTTATCCGATGGCGAGCGCGTCGTCGGATCGCGACGCGCCACCGGCGTGAGGTTGGGTCGTCGGGACTCGAGCCATCTCCCGACGGACGATGTCCCAGATGAAGCCCGTCAACTCGCGGGCCACGGCGACATTCGCCTGCTTGCTGTTCTTGCCCGCCGTGAGCAGGTGCCGATAGCGGCCGCACAAGCGGCGCTGCGCTTTCCAGGCAATCGCCTTGGCGTCCTCCGACGCCGCAGCCGCCTTGCGTTTGATATGGGCGGTGCGCCGCGCCGGGAACCGGTAAGACCAGGCCGATTCCACCAGGGTGCGCCGGACATGGCCGTTGCCGGTCCGGGTGATCCCGCCCTGGCGCCGCCGCGATCCGGAACTGTGTTCGCTCGGCACCAGCCCCACATAGGCCATCAACTGCCGCGGCTCATCAAAACGGCTGACATCCCCCAACTCGCAGAGCACCGTCATCGCCGTGATCACATCCACGCCGCGCAACGCCATCAGCGAACGCACCACCGGCTCCATCGACCAATTCGCCAACGCCTCATGCAACAGCTTCGTCAACGCCGATACCCGATCGCTCGCGGCGCGCACGCCATCCAGGTATTCCCGAAACGCCCATTCCTGCCAGTCCAAATCGAAGCGCTGGCCGTCCAGCCACGCAAAGTGCGCCTGCGTCCAGCCACTGCGCGACCAGTGCCGGCCATGGCGCAAGAGAAACGCGCCCAGTTGCTGGCGTGCCTTGCGCTCAGCATTCTTGACATCCGCCCGCGCCCGGACCAGGTCCCGCATCGCCTCCTGCTCCTCGTCCGGAACCCACACCGGTGTCAACTCCCCGCTGCGCAACAGCCGTGCCAGCTTGCAGGCATCACGCCGATCCGTCTTGATCCGCTCGCCCGGCGCCTTCGGGATCCGCGACGGCGCCACCACCGCGCAATCAAAACCCAACCCCTGCAGTTGACGGTACACCTCGTAACCGCACGGGCCCGCCTCGTAACAGAACTGAATCACCTCGCCGTCGTACCTCTGAACCAGCTTCTTCGCCAGCTTGCCGATCGCCTTCGGGGTATTGGCCAACTCCCCATGGCTCGTGGGCGACTCCCGGCCCGCCGGCGCCACCGCCACCGCGATGGTGTCCTTGTGCACGTCCAAGCCGACATAGGCCGCATAGTTGATCTCCGATCTCGGCACTTGACCTGATACCGTTTCCGCTTCGTTTACTCTAAAGTCCTGCATTACCTGCCCTCCTCAATTCTGGCTCTGTCTCGGTGGGGATCACCGTCGCCACTAAGATAATCCACGCCCTTGAGGACGGGCAGGTCAAAACATGATGTCTAGAGCAGTCCAGCGGGCGCCGCCGCGGCTCGAACCGGCAGGAACTGCCGTTCGCGGGTGGCCGCTTCGCTGGGCAGGTACCAGTTCATTGCAAGCGGCAGAACCGCGGCGCGCCAGGCATCGGCATGGTGCCACGAGAACCGGGCCGGGGCGGCCGTGTCCGCGGAGCGCTCCGGGTCGACGCGGCGCGGCGCGCCTTGCCAGACCTTGCCGACCTGTTCGAAGGCGAGGCGGTTCCACCTGGAAAAGTTGAACCAGTTGCCGAAACTGGCCCACTCCGACGGCGACAGCGAACGCTGCTGAATCCGCACGAACCAGTTGGCGGCTTCGTTGTAGGGAGCCTCAACGCTGGGTGGTGTTGCGTTCACTTCGATATGGCTGTTCGACGCGTCTGGGGGTTTCTTGCCTGGGTTCGGGACAACCAATAGACTCGTCGAGAAATGACGTTGCGGGCGCGGCCTCCCCTACCGTCGAGGCGAACAAGACGTGCGCCCGCGCCGAAAACGCCGTGGCGTGCAAGTGGAAGGGAACAACAGCGACATCGAAATCGAGGTGCTCACGCCGGCCATCGGGGCCGTGGTGCACGGTGTCGACCTGTCAAGGCCGATGAGCGAAGACCGCTTCGCCGCCATCGAGCAGGCCTTTCTCGATCACCAGGTGATATTCCTTCACGACCAGAACCTCACGAAGGAGGACCTGAAACGGTTCGGCAGGCGCTTCGGCAGCCTGAACGTGCACCCGTTCCTGCCCAAGGTCGACGACGACCCGGAGGTCATCCTGCTCAGGAACGACCGCGAGCGGCCACCGGCGGTCAATGTATGGCACTCGGACCTCACGTACCTGCCGAAACCGCCGCTGGGCGCGGTGCTGCTGGCGCGGGAAATTCCTGATTCCGGCGGCGATACCCTCTGGGCCAGCATGACCGCCGCCTACGAAGGGCTGTCCGGCGAAATGCAGGACAGGCTCTCGGGACTCACCGGCGTGCATCGGGGCAGCCTGGCCGAATACCGGGCAGCCCTCGGCGAGAACGTGGAGCTGGACCCGAACAGCGAGTGGGCCGACCCGAATCCGACGGCGGAACATCCCTTGATCCGCACCCATCCGGTTACCGGCAGGAAGAGCCTGTACGTGAGTTCGACGGATACCCGGTCGATCAAGGGACTGGAGCCGGAGGAAAGCGCAGCCCTTCTCGATCAACTGTTCCGCCATGCCGAAACACCCGAGTTCCAGGTGCGTTTCCGCTGGCGGGTGGGCGACGTCGCCGTCTGGGACAACCGCTGTACGCAGCACTACGCGACGGCCGACTACTGGCCGAAACGACGGACCATGCACCGGGTGACCGTGGAAGGCGACCGGCCGTATTAGCGTTGATCAGGCGGCGTGCTGACGCGACGATATTGGCGTCGTTGTACCGCGCCGGGCGAAGCTCGATTCCCGGCGAATTACGTTGCCGTTTCCTCGAACGGCCGGACGATGGCGGGCGGGACCGGCTCCGCGGGGTGCCGGTGTCCCCAGATGCTGACGGCATCATAGGCGCCAACGGTCCAGCTCTCCTCATCGTCGATCAGTTTTCCGCCCCAGCCGTACTCGATTTCAAAGCCCGATGGGGAGCGCATGTAGAACGACGTCATCAGGTCATTGGTGTGCTTGCCCAGACCCCTGGTAATGGGGATGTCCCCGGCGATGCACAGGTCCAGGGCCGTGCCGACATCGTCCAGCGAGGCCACCTCCAGCATCAGGTGATGGACGCCGACCATCCCCGGGGCGTGGGCGATCGCCAGGGTGTGGTGACGCGGATTGCAATGAAAGAACCGCACGCTTCTCCCGATCTCGACCCGGTCGGAAAGCCGGAACCCGAGTACCCGGGAATAGAACGCTTCCGCCCGCGCCAGGTCGGGCAGGATCAATACCAGGTGCCCGAGGCCGCAGGTGCCGGTGACGAAGCCGGAGAGCGGCCGGCCCGGCTTGAACGACGAGGGCTTCGACAGCAGCCCCCAGGTCACTTCGTGGCGAAAACCGAACGGGTCCTCGAACCAGATCAGTTCGGCGACCTGTCGCTCCTCGAGCAAGTCCGCATCGGCGGTGTGGGTGTCGAAGCCGGCATTGCGGAGCGTTTCGCCAAGGGAATCCAGCGCGGCGGGGCCGGCGACAGCCCACCCCACATACGCTATGTCATCGGTTTTTCCCGGATGGATGGAGATGCGGTGCACGGCATCGTCCACGCGCAGGCGAACCGTGCCGTCGGGTTCCGTTCCGGCGATTTGCAGACCGAGAACGTCCGGGCCAAATGACTGCCAGTCCGCTGCGTTCGGAGACGTGAAGCCAAGGTAGCTGAGCGACTCGATCATTGTCTAGTGCCGGGCCTGCGCTCGATTCCCTCGAGACGCGCTGCCTTTTTTTCCCGGTAGCTTTCTCTGCTGTTGCGTTCAGCACGCTAGTCCTGGGCGATACGGGTGTCAACACGCCCGCGGCACTCCCGCAGCGAGCTTGTAAAATCTGCGGCCGGCATGAACTGCAAAGCCGGAAACGCAAAGCCGGTGGGCAAGGCCCGATTCCGCCGCGTCCGGGGCTTGAAGTGCGGGAGGGGCTGGAATGGTAGGGTGGGCGAACAGGCGCCCGTCTAGGGGGCGAAAGTCATGAAATCCGAGTGGACGGCCAAACGATGAATGCAGCAGGCTCCTGAGCCGATGACGGGGACGAACCAGACATGGACCGGGCGTTACGGTCTCGGCAACGGCCCGGTCGACGTTTCCCATATCCTTTCGGCCGAAGCCCATGAGGCCGAACGGCGGGACATCTTCGGCCGCTTCTGGCTGAACGTGGGAAGGGTCGAGGAGGTCCCCAATCCCGGTGATTATGTTGTCAAGCCCATCGAGATCGCCCGTACCGAGGTTCTGATCGTTCGGGGCAACGACAACGAACTGCGCGCGTTCCACAACCTCTGCGCACACCGTGCCAACCGGGTCACCCGGCGTTTTCGGGGCCAGGCCGTCCGCTTCGTCTGCCCGTTCCATCACTGGACCTACGACCTGGACGGACGGCTGCTCAAGGTCACCGACGAGGATCAGTTCTTCGATCTCGATCGATCGAAACTCGGACTGAAACCGGTGGCCCTGGAGACCTGGCAGGGTTTCCTGTTCGTGAATCTGCAAACCGAGCCGGACCAGGACCTGCGCTCGTTCCTGGGGGAGGTCGCCCCGCGTCTCGATGCGTACCCCTTCGCCGCGCTGGCGCATACGGCAGGCTACGACGTTGAAGTCGAGGCCAACTGGAAGCTGTCGCTGGATGCGTTCCAGGAAGGCTACCACGTGCCCTTTCTGCACCGGCGCTCCGCCGGGCGGGGCTACGTGAACAGCGAACGGCCGTTCATCCACGGGCTGGACTTCGCGCTGTACGACTACCATCGGGCAGCGTCCTTTCCCGGCGGTACAGCCATGCAGCCCACCCTGCTCGAACAGGTCGCATTCCAGTACGGCGCTTCGGTGACCAGCGTAGAGGACGCCGCCGCGCACGCCGTCCCGGAAGGGCTCAATCCCGCGGGCGCCGAGGACTGGGCCTTCGACCTGTTCGTCTTCTTCCCCAATTTCATGCTCTTCGCCTTCAACGGTTTCTGCTTCACCTACAATTTCTGGCCGAAGGGCCTGACGCGGACGCTGTTCGAATTCAACATCTACATGCCGCCGCCGCAGAACGCGGGCCAGCGCTTCGCCCAGGAACTGGCCGTGTGCGGGCTGCGCGACACGCTCATGGAGGACGGGCCCACCCTCGAGGCGATCCAGGGCAACCTGCTCTCGGGGGTGAAACGCGATTACATCCTTCAGGACCAGGAGGTGCTGGTGCGGCACAGTCACCATGTCTTCGAGCGGCTTCGCGCCGCGTCTGCAACGGCGGCCTGACGGGCGGTGCGGCGATGGTGGCGGACCGAATTTTGCCCTCCGGATTCGAAGATCTCGAATCGTTTGCCCGGGACTGGGCGCTGGCCACCGAGTCGGAACGGCGCCGCAAGCGCCAATCCACGGATATGGAGGCCACCCGCGCCTTCTACGACCGCATGACGGAACGCATCGGCGACATCCTCGGCTATCTCAACGAACTCGACCTGCAGTCGTTGCCGGTGGATGCGCAGAACCTGCTGCACATGACGCTGTCGCTTGCCGAAGTGGGGCTCGCTGTCGAGATCTACCGGCAGCCGGCGGTTACCGATGGGTTTCCCGCCGACCGTTTCAGGTCCCGGCGCCTTGAAAATTGAGAACAGCTTTCTGGTCCCGGCACCGCGGGACCGGGTCTGGCGGTTCATCCAGTCCGCCGAGGAGGTCGGCGCCTGCGTTCCCGGCTGCGAACACGTGGATGTGGTCGGCGAGGGCAAGTTCAAGGCGAGGGTCAGGGTGAAGGTCGGCCCGATCAAGGCGCTGTTCAACATTGACATCGAGAGGACGGAGGAGGAACCGATGGAGTCCGCCTCGTATTCGACCCGGGGCGAGGAAGGAGGCAGGGCCAGCCGCCTGAGCGCCAGGAGCCGGTTGACCCTGCGCGCGGCAGGCGAGAAGGAGACCGAGGTCGCCTACGCCTCCGAGATTTCCATTGCCGGGCGGCTGGGCCGGTTCGGCGCGGGCGTGATGAAGAAAAAGGCGGACGACCTTGGCGGACAGTTCGCAGAGGCGCTGCGCCAGCGCATTGCGGATACTCCGGCGTGATCTACCTGGAACCGGAAAGCGTTCCCGAAGCCGTGGCGGCGCTCGCCGGCGACGAGGATGCCCGTTGCCTGGCCGGCGGCCAGACGCTGATGGCGATGATGAATGCCGACCTGGTAATGCCGTCCACCCTGGTGGGTTTGCGACGCATTGCCGGCCTGCACGAAGTCACGGAGACCGAGGGCATGCTGCGCATCGGCGCCATGGTCACCCACGCCCGCCTTGCCGGCGAGGAGCGCCTTGAGGGCGCGCGGGCAGTCGTCACGGGCAGTGGCGGTGGCGGTGACGACGTCAGCATCAGCGGGCGCCTTGAGGGCGCGCGGGCGGTGGTGAGAGATGCGGCGCGGCAGATCGCGCATCCCGCCGTTCGCAACCGGGGAACCATCGGCGGGGCGCTCTGCCATGCCGACCCCCAGGCAGACCTGCCCGGGGCCCTTGTCGCGGCCGGCGCGCACGTCGAGATCGCGGGCGCCGATGGGGTGCGTACGGCGCCCGTCGACGGGTTCTTCGTGGACTATCTGGAATCCTCGCTCGAACCGGGCGAGATGCTGACCGCGGTGCTGATTCCGGAAGGGCCGCAAGGCGCGGTTGGCGCCCATCTCAAGTTCAGTCGCACGGATGGCGACTACGCCATCGTCTCCGTCTCCTCGGTCGTCGCCATGCAGGATGGCGTCTGCAGCTACGCCAGAGTCGTGGTGGGCTCGGCCGGGCCGGCGCCTTTGCATCTCGATGCAGCCGACGCGCTCCTGACCGGGTCGGGCCTCGACGATGCCGTATTGCTGCAAGCCGGCGATCTGCTGGCGGCCGCCGCGGACCCGGTGGACGATGTGCGCGGCAGTTCGGACTATCGGCGCCTGCTCCTTCCCGCCCTGCTGGCCCGGGCTGTCGGCGCCGCCAGGGAGCGGTTCGATGGCTGAGAAAGTACCGGTTGCGCTCTTCGTCAACGGCGAGAACCGGCAGGTTCTGGTCGATCCCCGGCAGAACCTGCTGCAGACACTGCGGGCGGACCTGGGGCTGACGGGCGCCAAGTGCGGTTGCGGTCACGGCGTCTGCGGCGCCTGCACCGTGCTGATCGACGGCGAAGCCGTGCTTGCCTGCCTGGCATTGACGGTCGCGCAGGCCGGGCGTGAGATCGGCACCGTCGAGGGCCTGGCGGACGATGAGGCGTCCGCGGCCCTCGTTCAGGCCTTCGTCGACTGCGGCGCGCTGCAGTGCGGTTTCTGCACGCCGGGCATGATCGTTGCGGCCAGGGCGCTGTTGCAGCGCAATCCGCGGCCGACGGTGGAGGAGATCCGGCACGGGCTCGGCGGCAACGTCTGCCGTTGCACGGGTTACGTCAAGATCGTCGATGCGGTGCGCACGGCAAGCGGCGCGGTGCAGCCATGAGCGCGCGGCGTGAATCCACAGGTGGCGCACCGCTCGGCGATGCCGTCGGCAAACCGGTGCCGCGGCTGGAAGCGCGCGAGAAGGTTGCCGGCCGCGCCCTCTATACCGACGATCTGACCAGGCCCGGCATGCTGCACGCCGCGCAGCTCGGCAGTCCGTACCCCCATGCGCGCATTCTTTCCAGCGACACCGCCGCCGCAAAGGCCCTGCCCGGTGTCAGGGCGGTGCTGACGGGGCGCGATTTCCCCCGCAACTACACCGGCATGTTCCTGATGGACCAGTTGCCGCTGGCCGTGGACAAGGTTCGCTACGCCGGTGAACCGGTAGCCGCCGTGGCCGCGGATGACCTCGCGACGGCCCGGGAAGCCCTGCGCCTGATCGACATCGAGTATGAGGAACTCGAAGCCGTCTTCGACCCGGTGGAGGCGCTGCGGCCCGATGCGCCCGCCATCCACGAAGACCGCGGCAGCTACGAGTGCCACTACGAGTTGCCGCCCGAGCCCAACGCGGTCTGCTACTCGGAATTCAAAGAGGGCGACCCGCAGCAGGCTTGGGCCCGTTGCGATGTCGTCGTCGAGAACGAATACCGGCTGCCCGCCCAGTACCACATGTACCTGGAACCGGTTTCCACGCTCGCCGAGGTGGATTCCAACGGCAAGGTAACCCTGTGGTCGTCCATGCAGGGCGTGGCCCGTGTACAGATGCTCACGGCGCGGGCGCTGGGGCTGCCCATGTCCAAGGTGCGCGTGATCGCTCCCCGCGTGGGCGGTGCGTTCGGCGGCAAGTGCGAGCTGACCAACCAGCCGGTCACCGCGGCGCTGGCGATGGCTGCCGGGCGTCCGGTGAAGATGACGCTCAGCCGCGAAGACGACATGACGATGATGAAGTCCCGGCACGCTGGCACCTTCCGCGCCAGGACCGGGGCGAAAAAGGACGGGACGCTCATCGCCCGCAGCGTGGAGTTCATTCTGGACGGCGGCGCCTACGCGGACGAGAGCTCGGCGGTCTCGGCCGTCTGTGCCTTCTTCAGCCGCGGGCCCTACGTCATTCCGAACATGCATGTCCGCTCCTGGTCGGTCTACACGAACCGGCTGCGGGCTGGCGCCATGCGCGGTTTCGGCAATCCCCAGGCGACGTTCGTCAGCGAGGCGCAACTGAACGAACTGGCCGCGGCACTGGACATGGACCCCCTGGAGTTGCGGCTGAAGAATGCGCTGGACGAAGGCGACGCCTGGCTCGGCGGCAGGTCCGTCGGCGTACCCAGCCTGAAGCAGTGCCTGCAAAGCGTTGGCAAGGCCAGCGATTGGCGCAACCGCCGCAAACGGCGTGCATCGGCCCCGGGCAAACGGCGCGGCGTCGGCATCGCCGGGTTCGGCCATACCTCCGCGCTCCTCAGTGCCGGGGCTGCCGTGCACCTGAACGAGGACGGCACGGTCACGGTGAATACCGGTGCGGTGGACATTGGCCAGGGAAGCGATACCGCGCTCGCGCAGATCGCTGCCGGTACGCTGGGCCTGGAACTCGATCAGGTCAACTATGCCAACCCGGATACGGACAGCTCGCCCTACAACTACCAGACGGCCGCCAGCCGCACGACGTTCATGGTGGGCAATGCGGTCGCGAGAGCGTCCGCGCAGGTTCGCGACAAGCTGCTGGAGCACGCTGCGGCAATTCTCGAAAGCGAGGTCGAGCGCCTGGAACTGCGGCCCGGTGGCAGCGTGGGGATTCGGGGCATCTCCGATGAGGAGATTCCCTTTGCCGCGGCGGCGGGCCACTCCCTCTACGTGACGGGCGGCCCCATTACCGGGAGCTCCAACTGGCTGTACGAACCGGCGGAAGGGATCGACCCGGAGCGCACCCGCACCCGGGGATTCGTGGACGTAGTCGCCGGCAGCGGCGTTTTCTGTTTTGGTGCACAGGTGGTGGAGGTGGAAGTCGACGAGGTCACCGGCAAGGTGGAGGTTCTCGAAGTGTGGTCGGCACACGATGTCGGCCGCGCCATCAATCCGGACATGGTCGAAGGACAGCTCCAGGGTTCCGTCGTGCAGGGCCTCGGTTACGTCCTGACGGAAGAACTGGTGTGGGACGGTGGCGACCTGATCAATCCGACCATGATGGACTACAAGGTGCCGGGCATGGCCGATGTCCCCCATGGCATTCATGCGATCCTCCTGGAAAACCCTGAACCCGGGGCGCCCTTCGGTGCCAGGGGCGTCGGCGAAATGGCTCTGATGGGAACGGCGCCGGCGGTCACCGGAGCGATTGCTCATGCCACCGGTGCGCGAATCAATCGACTGCCCGCGACGCCGGAACGGGTCTTGCGCGCAATGCTTGAACGCGCCTGAAAACCAGCGCACGAACGCCGGGCGCAGATCGGGCCATGACCTGTCAGTGCCGGTCAACGTACCCGCCAAAGCCGCTGTAGGAAATTTCCTACAGAATTTTCAGCCATTACCCATTGCCTGGGCGCTGGCAATTGCGCGACCCTACGGAAGAATGAACAGCCGAGGGGCATTCAGCAAAACCCCAACCTGATGGCGCGAGTCAACCTGCCGAACATGCAGAAGCCACGCAACCACAAGGTCGAGACCTGCGAAGACGCGGTTCGAGGAGTGCCGGCGCAGGAGCGGGTCAGCGACAGGGTCGCCAGATACATCGAATGGATCGACTTCTACGCCGACCTTACCGACGATGAGTTCCAGCAGTATCAACAGCAATATCCCGAGGACAGTTCCATAGTGGCAGGAGTAATCTCAAGAGCCCGTGAAGAAGCTATGCAGCAGGGTCGCGTCGAGGGGAAGCGAGCGCTCCTGGAACGGCTACTGCGTCGGCGGTTCGGCCTGCTGTCGCCGGAAATCGTCGAAAAGCTGGGTCAAGCGGCTGCTGACGACCTGGAGTCCTGGGCAGACAAGGTGCTCGACGCGGCAACGCTTGACGACGTATTCGCTTAACCCATCTTTACCAAGATCCTAGATTTTCCGATCGGATTCGGCCCCAAGTGT
>JAPPHD010000112.1 GCA_028821125.1 Gammaproteobacteria bacterium | reverse complement strand
ACCGCACACCTGCTCTCTCCCAGCGGTCGTCTGTTCCTTGCGCGTCCTCGTCCCGGCGCGCCGGGTTGCCGGCTCGCATGGAAAAAATCAAGCCTTTGACTTGCCTGCAATTGACTTTGACACAATCTCGTAGATCGGGGGCCGAGTGGCCACGCGATACGGACACTGGGATGACCACTGCTCACCTCATTTGATCGGCGCGTTGCGTCGCACGTCCTTGAATGGGATGCCGCGGTCGGCGGCCGGCTCCCGGGGCATGCCGAGCACCCGTTCGCTGATGATGTTGCGCTGCATTTCCGTGCTTCCGCCGCCGAGGCACCAGGCCTGGCGGAAGACGTAGGCCTTGCCCGCATCGCCGTCAGAGGTGCGTGCGTCCCAGGCCACGGCGTCGGTATTGGCAATCTCGATGGCGATGTCGTTGCGGCGCAACCCGTTGAGCCCGGTGAACAGGCGCAGCAGCGCCCCCGCGGTGGCGGGCAGCGCCTCTGCGGCGATTCCCGCCACCACGCGCTCCGCCGTCTGCCCCTGCACGGTCTGCAGCACGTGAACTTCAGCGAGCAGGTCGCGGATATGGGGGTCGTCCGCACGGCCCGCTGCCCGCGCCAGGCGCACCAGGTCGTCGATGTCCTCGCGCCGCCGTCCGGCCGTGCCGCTGGCGTAAGGCGAGGAGCCTCCCGTGGCGCTCCGCTCGTGGAACAGCAGCCGCTGGGCTACCGTCCACCCGTCGTTGACCTTGCCGATCACGTGTTCGGGCGGAACGGCCAGGTCGTCGAAGAACTCCTGGCAGAACTCGACGTTGCCGTCGGACTGGCGAATCCGGTTCACTGTGATGCCGGGCTGGTGAATCTTCATCATGAACATCGTCAGCCCACGGTGCTTGACCGCGTCCCAGTCGGTGCGCGCCAGGCAAATGGCGTAGTCTGAAAACGAGGCGTACGAGCTCCAGATCTTGGAGCCATTGAGCACGTAATTGGCGCCGTCGAAGGCCGCCGAGGTGATCACGCCGGCGAGGTCGGATCCCCCCGAGGGCTCGGACATGAACTGCACCCACAGTTCGTCGCCGCGGATCATGGCCGGCAGGTGCCGCCGCTTCTGCTCTTCGGTACCCATGTCCAGAATCGTGGGCGCGATGATGGTCAGGGTGGGCGTGTTGAACAGCAGCGGCATTTCGTAAGGCCGGGATTCTTCCGTAAACACCGCCTGGTACTCCCGCGGCAGGCCCCGGCCTCCATATTCCTCTGGAAAGCACAGGCCGGCAAAACCGGCATCGAAGAGCGTCTTCTGCAATGTCCTGGCCCGGTCGGCATCGCCCGGAGCGACGCGCATCGCGTTCCAGGGTTCCGCATCCGGCGGCAGGCGCGGCAGGTTGTCGGCCAGCCAGGCCCGTGCCCGCTGCCGGAACGCCTCGAGTGATTCCATGTCTACCCTCCGCCTCGAGCCGACCGGTTCACAGCGCCATCAGGTCGGCGATGCCCGCGCGATGTTCCCGCGGCGTGCCGAGCATCACGCGATTGGTGGCCACGCGGCGCAGGTACAGGTGAATGTCGTGATCCCAGGTTACCCCGATGCCCCCGTGCATCTGCACGCAGTCCTGGATGATCCCCGGCGCGAAATCACCGATGAACGCTTTTGCGACACGGGCCAGCAGCGCGCTGTCGCCAGCGCCTCCTGCGATGGCGTGCAACGCTGCCGAAGTCGTGGCGTGGCACCCCTCGAGGTAGGTCTTCATGTCCGCGAAACGGTGCTTCAACGCCTGATACGACGCCAGCGGCCGGCCGAAGGAGTAGCGTTCGAACGCCCACTCGAGGGTGAATTCGAAAACCCGAGCGACGGCTCCGGCGCTCTCCGCACAGCACACCGCCAGGCCCATCTGAATCTGGCGTTCGACATCTTCGGCGGCGGCCCCTTCGGCGCCCACCAGGCTGGCTTCGCCGACCTCGACCTCATCGAACCGGACCCGGGCAAAGGGGCGAACCAGGTCCAGGCCCTCCAGCGGCTCGATACTGACCCCGGCGGCATCGGCAGGAACCAGAAACTGGGTCAGTTGCCCGTTGCAGCGCACCGTCACCAGGAGATGCCGTGCTCCGGCCGCGGCTTCCACCGGCGACTTTTCGCCCCGCAGACGATAGCCGCCCGCTACCCGCTCCGCTTCCATCGTCACCGCGTCGGCAGACCAGGAGCGTCCACCCTCGGCGAAACACCAGCATGCAGTCTCCTCCCCGGCTAACAGCGGTGGCAGCGTTGTCGACCGCTGCTCGCCGGTGCCGGACCGGGAGAGCGTTGCGGCGACCACGCTGCAGGGCAACAAGGGGCCAGGGGACACCATGCGTCCCATCTCTTCGGCCACGATCCCCAGATACAGGACCCCCTCGCTGCCAAGGCCCAACCCACCGGCGTCTTCGTCCACCAACAACGAAAGCCAGCCCAGCGCCGCGGCCCGGCGCCACCAGGCGCCCGGAAAGCCAGCCCCGGTTTCCGCCAGACTCCGCACGACGTCCAGATCGCACTCGTCCGCCAGGAACCTGCGGCTCGTATCCGCAAAGAGCTGCTGCTCTTCGGTCAGGTCGAAGTCCAACGGTTCCCCCGTTTTGTCGGGCCAGTTGCATGTTGGGCCAGTTGCATGACCCGCGCGCCAACAAGGCTATATCATATAGACGATTGCGCCAAACAACGCCAATACCCGGTTGACCGCCGGGAACCGGATCGTTGAACATCCGCCGGAACATGGAAATCCCCAACCACAACGCCACCCTGCCGGCCATGCTCGGACACTTGAGCGACGTTCATGGCAACCAGGTTCTGGCGAGCGACTCCCGCCGTTCGCTCACCTACCGGCAGGCAGAGGAAGAATCCCGCGAACTCGCCCTTGGATTGCTCGCATCAAGCGTCGGCAAGGGAACCCGGGTAGGCCTGCTCATGGCCAATTCTCCGGACTGGATCGTCGCCTGGTTCGCCGCATTGCGCGTCGGAGCCCTCGTTACCGGTGTGAGCACGTTCTGCAAACCGCCGGAGCTGGCAAGGGTGCTGAAGCTGGCCGACATCGACACCCTGCTCATGCAGGACAACTACCTGCGCCACAATTACGTGCAGAACATGGAGCGCGCGCTCCCGGGGCTTGCATCGGTACGCGGCGGGCCGCTGCGCCTCACCGGTGCGCCCTATCTCCGATCGGTGTGGGTATGGGGCGGGGCGAAACCCGATTGGGCCAGGGGCAACCCCGAGGACCTCCGTGCCCTGGGTCGCGAGGCCTCGGGACTGTCGGCCGAATTCCTCGCCGAGGCAGAGGCGCAAGTCAGCCCCGCCGACCTTGCGGTGGTGATCTTCACTTCCGGCAGCACCGCACAACCCAAGGGCGTGATTCACAGCCACGGTACCGTCGTGCGGCACGCCTACACGATGTACGACTACGCCGAGTGCGCGCCCGGAACCCGCATCCTGGTGCTTACGCCGTTCTTCTGGATCGGCGGCATGCTGACCACGCTGCTCAACACCATGATCGGCGGCGCGGAGCTGATCTGCCCCGAGCGGCCGGATCCGGAATTCATTCTGGAACTGTTGCGGCGCGAGCTGCCGGACCAGATCACGGGCTGGGCCGGTCAGCTCGCCGCCATCAAGGAACACCCGGATTTCCGGCCGGAGGACTTCCTCCGCCTCCAGGCTTCCCACAATACCCAGCGGCGCGCCGGCGTTTTTGGCCCGCCGCTGGAAACACCGCTGCCGCTGGTGCCGAATTCCCTGGGCATGTCCGAGTCCTTCGGGCCGCATAGCGGTGAACTCGACGGCGTGGTGCTCAGCGAAGACCGGGCCGATTCCTTCGGCCGCGCCATCGACGGCATCGAGCGGAAAATCGTCGAGGCGGGAAGTTCCCGGGAACTGCCCCCCGGAGAGACCGGCGAGCTGCTGGTGCGCGGCTATTCGGTCATGCAGGGTTACTACAAGCGCGAGCGGGGCGAGTGCTTCGAGCCCGACGGTTTTTTCCGCACCGGCGACCTGTGCTCCATCACCGACGACGGCCACCTGTTCTTTCACGGCCGCGGCGGCGAGATGATCAAGACCAGCGGCGCCAATGTTTCGCCGAGGGAGGTGGAACTTGCGCTCCTGGCGTATCCGGACGTCGCCGAGGCCGTGGTGCTCGGCAAACCGGACCGGCGTAACGGAGAAAACGTGATCGCCGTCGTGGTGCCGCAACCCGGTGAGCGCCTCGATCCCGAGCGACTGCGCCGGCGCCTGGACGCGGAACTTTCGAGTTACAAGATTCCCAAACTCTTCATCACCGATCTGCTCGGCGAAGACCTGCCCCGCACCGACAGCGGTAAAGTGCAGAAGCCCCTGCTCCTGGAGATGATCGCAGGGAGAGCGTGACTTCCGTACGAGTCCGGAACCCGGGCGCCGGGAGTTTGTCGCGCAGAAAGTCGTGCTCGAACCAACCGCACGTCAGGTAGTCGTCGAACTCCAGTTTGACGAACGCGGGCAGAGGGACGCTAGTTCGCCACCACGCTCCTCAAGCCTTCATATACAGGCTTGTTGACTACAATCTTGTTGTCAACAATTCTGTTGACAACAAGATTGTTGACGTTAAGATGGGCACATCGAACGTTTCAGGGGACTCGACAGTGAAGTCCATAACCGGCCCTTGGGTCAGCGGAGAGGATTTCTTCGACCGGGAAGGCGAACTGCAGGTACTCGATCGCCACATCCGCAGCGGCAATCCCGTTTTGCTGTCCGGACAGCGGCGCATGGGAAAGACCAGCGTGGCTCGCGAACTCGGAAGGCGGCTAGAGCAGGACGGATGGGCTTTCGCCTTCGCCGATGTGGAGCACGCTGCCTCAGCGGAAGACGTCATCACGAAAATCGCCCAAGCACTGCATCCAGTTCGGGGGATCGCATCGCGTCTCGGCGAGCGATTGGCGCGACTATTTTCGGACAATGTCGAGCAACTCAGCGCGTACGACTTCGGCATAAAGTTCCGCGCTGGATTGAACGCCGGTGCATGGCCACGCCATGGAGAGTCGATCATTCGCAGTTGTGCGGAACATGAACAACGGATACTGCTGGTCATCGACGAGTTGCCAATTTTCCTCAATCGCCTGTTGCGTGAAGAAAACGGCTTGGCGCTGGTGGACGAATTTCTGAGTTGGCTGCGCGGCGCCATCCAAGACGTTAGCGGTGGCTCCCTGGTCCTAATCGTATCGGGCAGCATCGGCTTGACGCCTCTTGTGCGCCGCCTGGGTCTGACCGACCGCACCAACTATCTCTACGAAGTCCGGCTTGGGCCTTGGAACCGCAGCACAAGCATCGAGTGCTTCCACCGATTAGCCGTCGCCAACGCACTTCCTGTTGAGGACGGAGTCGCCGAAGCGGCCTGCGATGCTCTGGGCGTCGGCATTCCGCATCATGTGCAGTCCTTCTTCGCGCGATTGCTGGATTTCGCCACCATGCACAGCCGCGACACCATCAAGGCGGCCGATGTCGAAACGGTGTATCAAACCGACCTGCTCGGCCCATTCGGGCAGAACGACCTCATGCACTACGAAGCGCGTCTGCGGGATGCCCTGGGTGAGAACGACTTCGCCATCGCCAACGCGATTCTTGCAGAAGCGGCTGTTCAGGACCATTTCACGCCCAGCGCCCGAACGGCGCTTGAAGCGCTGTTTGCAACCAAGATCGAGAACACCAGTGAGAGAGTGACGGACATTCTCGACATCCTCATCCACGATGGGTATCTCGAAACCAACGATAGTGGCCACCGGTTCGTGTCCCACTTGCTGAAGGACTGGTGGGCCACCCGATATGCGAATCATCACCCTATCCTCTCGAGCACCCGTTCCAATGCCAAGGCCAGTCGATGAACGCCCAGACGGCAGCCATTCGCAAGTTCAATCCCGGCACCCTCCAATCCGACGAGGATGTGACTCGACAATTCGTGGTCCGTGAAGGGGAGCTTCAAATCGTGCTCCGCACACTCGCCGACAACGTCGATGCCGCTTGCTGCCAACATCTGCTGCTCATCGCGCCCCGCGGACGCGGCAAGACCATGATGCTGGCTCGCGTCGCCGCGGAGATACGCACCAACGGCGAATTTACTCCACACTACTTGCCCATCCGATTCATGGAGGAAAGCCAAGAGATATTCAGCGTCGCCGACTTCTGGCTTGAAACGCTATTCCACCTCGCCAAGGCAGTGGAAAAACACGACATGGAACTGGCTGCGGAACTGGCAAAGTCGCACGCCGACTTCGCCACGCGATGGCAGGAGCGAGACATCGCCGAACACGTTCGCACCACCGTACTCAATGCAGCGGAGAGAATCGGCAAGAAGCTCCTGTTGATGGTGGAGAACCTCCAGTCACTCAGCGCCAGCGTTGACAATGATTTCGGCTGGCAGCTCCGCGAAACGCTGCAATGCGAACCCCAAATCGTCCTGCTGGCCACGGCCGCCAGCCGGTTCGCAGCTCTGGACGACGCAAATGACGCCTTCTTCGAATTGTTCCGCACCATCAACCTGGAACCTTTGGACACCGAATCGTGCAGCCGCCTGTGGCGGGCGGTCAGCGGCGACGGCCTATCCAACCGAGAGATCAGGCCCCTCCAAATCCTGACGGGCGGCAGTCCACGCTTTCTGGTCATCATGGGCGAATTCTCGCGGCACCGCTCCATGCGGGAACTGCTGGAGGAACTGGTGACGTTGATCGACGACCATACGGAGTACTTCCGCAGCTACAGCGAGGTGTTGGCCAAACAGGAACGCCGCGTGTACCTGGCGTTGGCCGACCTGTGGCAACCATCCACCACGGGGGAAATAGCCGCCCGAGCCCGAATGGACGTCAGAACGGCATCCACCCTAATTGGGAGGCTGGCGACTCGAGGCGCACTGGTGGTTCACGGCACGGGACGCAAGCAGAGCTACTCGGTCGCGGAACGCCTTTACTGCATCTATTACAAGCTTCGCCGGGAACCGGACGAGGCGGCAGGGGTGCGCAGCTTGATTCGATTCATGACCGCGTTCTACAGCGGCCCTGAGGACGAGATTGTTCGGCGCTTTGGCAGCAGCGACTCGCCAAATCTGAAGGACGCCATCACAACAGCATTGACTTTCAAGGCACTGGCCGCAAACCAAGCTGGAGACCCCGATATCGCCCTGACCATCTGCGATCAAATAGACAGTCGCATCAGCCCACCGGCCCCTATCGCGGTCGGAAGCATGTGGCTGCGTGCTGAGGCATTGGCCTTGCTCGGTCAACACGTCAACGCCATTCACGCGCTGGAAGCCGCTTCCGAGGCTCTCGACCCGCGTGACGGCAAGCTGATATCCATCGCTTCCTCTTGCATCTCCACCTTTGTCGTGGCAGGAGCCGACGAGCGGTCCATCCTTCGAATCCTCACAAGTAACGAAGAAAGAGCCACGTCGCTTCTGCCGCTTATCGTCGCCCTGCGTCGCCGATTGGGCGAGGTAGTGCAGGCTCCCGCTGAAGTGCATGAGGTGGCGAATGACCTCATGCGTTACATTGACGAGTTGTCAAGTGAAGGGTCGGGGACACCAACGGCGACCGACCGTTAGTCCACCCCCGCTGCGTGTTTCGCCCATGAATTGTATCCGTGAAGCCTTCCCATCAACGCCACGCGACGGCTAGCTGTTCGTATTGGGCGACGCGGGTTCGGCACCGAGTCACTGATGTTATCTCAATTATTTTATATTTAAAATCAAAGAGTTGTATTTTTTTCCATGCGAGCGCCACCCCTCCGCGGGTCTCGAACTTGCAAGCCTCTCCGACGCTGCCTACCGCACCTCGAACTTTTTCTTCTTGACCGCCATCACCGCATCGCGATCCACCTGGGCGGTGCCGACCGGGTTGCCGATAATGGTGTAGCTCATGCCCATGTTGAGGGCTGCCGTGCGCGGCAGGTCGAGCGACTCCCAGACCGCGCGTACCGTGCCCTGGGTGGCGGCGGGCGGTTTGGCGGCGATCTTGGCGGCGAGTTCGTGGGCGCGCTCCCAAAGGGCATCCCGTTCCACCACTTCCGATACCAGGCCCATGCGTAGCGCCGCGTGGGAGCCGATGCGCTCGTCATTGCCGAGCAGCGCCATGCGCATCACGTCGCCGAGGGGCATGCGGTAGGTGGCGCCGATGGGCTCGAGGGCCGCGGTCATCCCGTAGGTGACGTGCGGATCGAAAAACGTCGCTTCTTCCGAGCAGATGATGATGTCCGACTCGTTCAGCCAGTAGAACGCGCCGCCGCAGCACATGCCGTGTACGGCAGTGACCACGGGTTTCCACATCTTGTTGGCGCGCGGCCCGAGGTATTCCCCGGGATCCACCTGGAACCATTCGTTGGTCGGATTGGGCCCGGTGACCGCCCGGGTACCGGGCGCATCCCGGCCTCCCCTGACGTCGACCCCCGTGCAGAACGCCTTGCAATCCATGGATGCGCGCAATACGTAGGCGTGAATGTGCTCATCGACGATGGCCTTCTGCCAGACGTACTCGAACTCCTCGCACATGCGGCCGCTGAACGCGTTCAGGGCCTGGGGCCGATTGATGGTGATCGTGGCGACGTGATCGTCGCTCTCCTCGTAGAGAATCGTTTCGAAATCCATGCGTGGTTGCTCCTTTGTGTGTCCTGTTGTCCCTGAATCAAGCCCCTGGTCGGCCGTGCGCGACTACCAACCGGCCAGCACCGCGGCGCGCTCGCGATGCACCGAGGGGCTGCCCAGGTAGTTGCGGTCGAACATCGCCCGCTTCAGCCAGAACTGGCAGTGAAATTCCCAGGTATAGCCGATGCCGCCGTGCAGCATGACCATGGTGCGCGAGGCATTGACGTAAACCTCGGCGAGATGTGCCTTGGCCAGTGCCGCCAGGCGGGGCGCTTCCTCGGGCCGGTGATCGAATGCGTATGCCGCGTACCAGACCAGCGCCCGGGCCGGCTCGACCTCGGTGGCCGCGTCCGCGATCTGGTGCTTGACGCCCTGAAAATGCGCGATGGTCTTGCCGAACTGCACGCGTTCGCTGGCATAGTCCACAGTCATCTGCACCGATCGGTGCGCACCGCCGTAGGCATCGGCGGCCAGGAATATCAGGCCGGCGTCACGCACGCGGCCGGCCACGACGCTGTCGCAGGGAAGCGGGGCACAGGGCGCCTCGTCCAGGCTCAGGCCGCCGATGCGCCGGGTACGGTCCACGCCATCCCATTCCTGGGTGCTTACCCCCGGGGCACCGCTTTCCACAACGGCCAGCCCGCCGCCCTCGACACCCACCAGGAACAGGTCGGCATCCGCGGGGAACAGCACGTTCTTCTTGGTTCCGCTGAGACGGCCGTCGCTGATTGCAAGGCTCCATTGCTCCGGCTGCCAGGCATCGCCTTCTTCGCCAAAGGCGATGCTGCCCACCAGATCGCCCGAGGCGAGCCCGGGCAGCCAGCGCGCCTTCTGCTCGTCGCTGCCGCCCAGGGTCAGGGCCAGGGTAAGCAGCGAGTGGCCCAGGAGCGGCCCCGGCGCCGCGCAGTAGCCCATGGCATCGGAGGCCACCGCAAGGTCCAGCATTTCCAGCCCCACGCCGCCGTACCGCTCCGGCACCAGCAGGCCCGCCAGGCCCAGTTCCGCCGAACGGTTCCACAGCGGCCGGTCCAGCCCCGCGCCGGTATCGAATATCTCCAGCAATCGCGTGGTGGGCGCCTCCTTCTCGTAGAAACGCCGGACCGTATCGTTGAGCATGTACTGCTCTTCGGTGAGGTCGAAATCCACGTTCGCTACCCGGCCCGTCGCCGTCGCGCCGCTTCGGTCATCATGGCCGCGCCGCGCTCCCTCAAGGCCTCCGGCGCTTCCGGCAACACCACCGGGCCCTGTTTGCGGGAAGGCAGCATGACCACCGCGGTTCCCGGACAGGTGAGCCACCCACGCTGCGAGGTGCCCTTGAGTTCCAGTTCCACGATGCAGTGGCGGCCTTCCTCCCGCTTGCCGCGCACGGTGCCTTCCATGAGGTGCCAGTCGCCGATGAAGTTGAAGGCGCGCATCTGGCCGGTGAGCTTCCACAACCAGGCGTCGTCGCCCATCCAGTTGGTGACCAGGTGGGTCAGCCAGTTCATGCGCATGTCGCCGTAGTCGTAGGCCAGCGGCAGGCCGATCTCCCGGGCGCGCTCGTGCTCCCAATGCAGCCGCTGCACCACGTCGGGTACGCCGTGGCTGTTCTTCGCATAGAAACCGCCGATCTTCTGCCGCGTCTTCCACTGGAAGCGTAGCGGCCCGTGGCCGTAATGGCCCATGCCGCGACCGAGGTGTTCGGCAATGATGTCGGTTACCGTGAGCGGGCCCTTGGCCAGCGGCTGCAGGGTGTCGCCGACCTCGACGTCCTCCCAGTAGCGCGGCGTCGCCCCACGCACCTCTTCGGCCGCGTAGACCGCATCGATGGCGGCGATGTCCTCGTCGGTGTACGGCCAGAGCTCCACCCCCGCGTACCGGTTGGTCTTTTTCGACCCGCTGCGCTCGGAGGCGATCTTCAGCGTCTCGCTCATTCCCACCGGGCCGCCCGTGTGGTCCGCATACAGGTCGCGGGTGATCATGTGCACCGACTGGCCGCCGGTGAACTTGCTGCTCTCCACCACGTGTACGCTGGTCAGGGCGATGTCGTAGTAGATGTCATCGCCGGGGCTGACGGGCCGGTACCACTCCCAGGACTGGCCGGAGACGTACTCGCCCGCACCGGGGAACAGGTGCCGGAACTGTTTCTTGCGCTCGGCGGTGAACTTGGGCGTCTCGTTGACGCCGGTGACGGTCAGGTAGGTGGGCGACCCGATCTGGCGGCGCCAGCGCGTGTTCCCGCCGTAGTCCGGGTCGAACCAGAGCGGGTTGTCGTCGCCCAGGCTGAACGCGAAATGCGATATGCCGGCCGCCGACGGCCGTGCATCGTGGCGCTTGACATGATCCGGTTGGGAGATATTGACCTGGGATCGGGCCCGTTCGATCTCCGATTCGGTAATGGCCAGCCGCTTTTCGGTCACTCCGGCGGTGGCGGTCTGCTCGCTCATGCGTCTGACTCCCGTTCTAGATATCGCGGGGCAGCCCCAGGCCCCGCTCGGCGATGATGTTGCGCTGGATGTTCGATGTCCCGCCGCCCATGGTGGCAGCCAGGGAACCCAGCACCTGGTTCACCCAGCGCTCGTTGCCGACCGCCCTGGACGGGCGCCTGGAAACGGCCTTGTCCTCGCCCGTGTCCTGATCGGTGCCGTACGCCACGGCGGAGGCCAGCAGCATCGAGTCGTCACCGATCAGTTCGTGCGCGATGCGCGCCACTTCCAGGCCGATGGTGTGCATGGTCACGAACTTGTTCATGTAGCTGAGGGCGCCGGTGCTCTCCTCCTTGGCATCCCTGGAGAACTGATACTGGCCCGACCAGTACGAAGACAGCACGAACCCTTCCAGCGCCACTAGCCCGACTTCCGCAACTCGGCCGAGATCGAGTCGAATTTCACCATGATT
>JAPPHD010000001.1 GCA_028821125.1 Gammaproteobacteria bacterium | reverse complement strand
ATCCCAGGATCTGACGCTCAAAGCGAAAGTTGCCTTTTGCGTTCAGGGTGTCATCAGCCCGATGCTCTCCAACATTTTCCTGCACCATGTGCTGGATGCGTGGTTCGAGCGGGAGGCGAAGCCTCGGCTGAGCGGGTCGTGCCAGCTTGTGCGGTTCGCCGACGACTTCGTGCTGGCCTTCGAGGATGCCCAAAGCGGCAGGCGCATGCTGAACGTTCTCAGCAAACGCCTTGCCCGTTATGGGTTGACGCTTCACGAGACCAAGACGCGCTATGTGGACTTCCGGCCGAGCTGCCCGCGTACGCACGCACCGGACACGACGTTCGACTTTCTCGGCTTCACCCACGTGTGGGGCCGGTCGCAGAATGGCTGGAACGTGGTACGCCAGATCACCGCCAAGGGCCGCTTTACCCGCGCCCTCAAGGCGGTGAATGCGTGGTGCAAGGCAAATCGGCATCGCCCGCTGAGGGAGCAACATCAGCACCTTTCTCGGGTGATCCGGGGCCACACCAACTATTACGGTCTGACGGGGAACAGCAAACGTCTCAGCGGATTCCGCTATTGGGTCATACGCTACTGGCGCAAGGCGCTCGCGCGCCGTACCCGCGCCGGGCGGGTGACCTGGGATCGCATGACGGAGCTTCTGAATCGGTATCCTCTACCGCCGGCCAGGGTTGTGCACTCGATCTATGCCAAATGAGCGAACCTGACATGTGAGGAACCGAGTGCGGTAATCCTGCACGCTCGGGTCTGGTGTGCCAGGCGAACTGGCAGAAGGTAGGGGGTGGAAGTCCCCCGGAACGAAGGAGTAACCGAACCACGTTTCTCCGCGAGCCGTGCGTCGGCCCCCGCGAGGGGGTTGGCGAAGCGTCGGTAGCGGTACGGATGGGCAGGACTATGGAGCACCGCAAAAGCGATGGTCCGGGGTGCCGAGGCTTTCAGATCGGTCGAAGGCAACATCGCAAACATCGTATTGGTGAGATGTTGGCGAGCCCCGCGGTGTCAGAGAACCCATGCACGTTCGCACGCCTTCTGTCGGGACCCTGGGAGGTCTTCAAACTGCCCCGCCTGTCGTAGCGGGGTCGCATAGGGAATGGAGCATGCCGAAGCCTATGATGGACGGATTGAAGAAGTCGGATGAGGCCGTACGACCGGTGAGGGCGGCGAACAAGGGAGCGCGAGCTTCTGCGGAGTTGCCGGAGGAAAGGGCCTCAACCAAGGGGAATCCGGATTGCCAAAGCACGCGCCGAACTCAGTGTCGGGAAAGCGTGCCACAGGCGGCGGCCCGGATACGGAAAGCTGCAGAGAGAAACCCGAAGGAGCGACTTACTGCGCTCTTCCACCACATCACGCCGGACGCGCTCGGTGCGGCCTACTTCGGATTGAAGAAGGACGCGGCAGCGGGCGTCGATGGTGTTACGTGGGAGATGTACGGCGAAGGGTTGGACGCGCGTCTGCGCGACTTGCACCGCCGCCTGCACAGCGGAGGAGCGTACCGGGCGCCACCGGTTCGGCGGGTGGAAATACCCAAGCCGGACGGCGGGACACGACCACTCGGAATCGCGGCTCTGGAGGACAAAATCGTCCAGAAAGCGGTTGTAGATGTGATCCTGACGCCGATCTATGAGGTGGAGTTTCTCGGTTTCAGCTATGGGTTCCGACCGGGGCGGGGGGCGCATGATGCGCTTGATGCTCTGGCCTTCGGGATAGAACGGCGCAAAGTCAGTTGGATAGTCGACGCGGATTTGCGGGCGTACTTCGACACGATCCCTCGGGATTGGTTGGTCAAGTTCCTCGAGCACCGCATTGGCGACAGACGGGTGATCCGTCTGATTCGGAAATGGCTGAACGCTGGCGTCATGGACGGTGAATCATGGACAGACACGGGCATGGGCACGCCGCAGGGGGCAAATGTTTCCCCCGTTTTAGCAAACGTGTTCCTGCACTACGTGCTCGATCTGTGGTTCCACAAGAAATGGCGCCGGAATGTCCCGGATGGTGCGGCGATCATCGTTCGCTATGCCGACGATATCGTTGTCGGATTTCAGCATAAGCGGGATGCGGAGCGGTACCTCCGCGACCTCCGGGACAGGCTGACCCGTTTCGGACTCAGTCTCCACCCGGACAAGACCCGCCTCGTGGAGTTTGGTCGGTTCGCGATGATGAACCGCCGCCAGCGCGGGGCGGGCAAGCCGGAGACATTCGACTTCCTGGGCTTCACGCACTATTGCACGAAAACCCGGAGAGGGCGCTTTCGGCTTGGTCGCAAACCGGTCGCCAAACGGGTCAACAGAACTCTGGCGCGTATCGATGAGGTCCTTCGCATACGCTGGCACCACGACATCTGGGAAGTCGGGATGTGGCTGGGACGAGTCTATAACGGCTGGCTCAACTACTTCGCCGTCCCCGGGTCGGCCCGGTACGTTCGCGCGTTTCGCCGCAGGCTGCAACGCCTGTGGATGCGGGCACTACGCCGGCGGTCTCAGCGATCTCGTTTCAGTTGGAAACGGCTGGAGCGCATGTCCGAAATCCTTTGGCCACGCGCATCCATCCGTCACCCATGGCCGGACCGGCGGTTTGCCGTCAAACACCCGAGGTAGGAGCCGGATGGTTTAGCGACCAAGTCCGGTTCTGCGCGGGGGGTGCGCAGCAATGCGCATTCCTACCGCAACTGAGGGGAGGAGCTCGGTAACGACTCCTCCTACTCGGCCCCTGACGGGGGAATCGGCGTCCAAAATTGACCTTGCGCTGGAGTGCGCCCCTCGGAGTGGACAGTTTCAGACCGCGACTTTGACCGGGGGGCGATGATGTTGATCCTCAAACTGAGCCGGGCTCAGATAGCCTAACGCAGAGTGCAATCTGCGGGTGTTGTACGTGTCGATGAATCTAGGGAGGTCGTCGCAGACATCCTCAAACGTCTCGTAGGCCATCAGATAGACGGCTTCGACCTTGAGCGTCTTGATCAGGCTCTCAGCCTGGGCATTGTCATAGGGATTGCCGCGCCGGCTCATCGAGCCAATCAGGCCGTGTCGTGCAAGCAACTCGCGATAGCTCTTCGAAGCGTATTGGCTACCCCTGTCCGAGTGGTGAACACACCCCTCGCTGGGCTGACGCGACGCGACAGCCGCCTCCAAAGCCGCCTTAGCGAGCCGTGTGTCGATCGAGCGACTGATGGCCCAACCCACGATGCGACGCGACCAGGCATCGACCACGACAGCCACGTAGACAAACCGGTCGGTTACCGCGATGTAGGTGATGTCGGCGACCCAGAGCTGGTTCGGACCATCCGGCATCATCCCTTGAGCGAGATTGGGAAACACCGGCAGGTTGTGGTTGCTGTCCGTTGTGACTATGAAACGCTTGCGGCGTCTCGGCTGCAGGTCGTATTCACGCATCAGCCGCCGCACCTTCTTACCGTTGACCACGATACCCTGGTGCCGTAGCGCTGCGCCGACACGGCGGTAGCCATAGGATTCAAACTCGTCGCAAATCGCGCGGATCCGGGCGACGACTTCCGTGTCGTCCACCGGGATGCAGGGCGCGTCGTAGTAAGTGGAATGGGGCAAGCTCATCAGCCAACATCCTTGGGCGACGGACATGCTGCGGGGCCGGCAATCACGGATATAGGCGCGTTTTTCGGCCGCGGTCCGTTTTTCAGAGCCCCCTTTAGAATCTCGATCTCCAGTGCCTGGCGCCCGACCAAACGTTCCAAGGCCGCGATCTTGGCCTCGTATTGTTGCAGGAGATCGGCCGCTTCGGCTTCTTCGTCAAACTCCCCCGCTTCGAATTTCGCGATCCAGATGCGAATCAAGTTGCGCGAGACATCGTGGCGCTTGGAGAGCGCGTGCAGGGTTTCTCCTCCGAGATACTCCAGCACGGCTTGGCGCTTGAACTCGATGCTGTAGGTCCGGTGCTTCGCCATGGCGTTCCCTCCGAATACCAGCCTACCCTGTCAATTCGACAACCGAAAACTGTCCACTCCAAGGGGCGCACTCCAGATCGGGGGTCGTTATTCAAAGCCGATTGACACGTTGGGGTGTCGGCACCGGGCGGCACCTCGCTTTACCCGGGTGGCCCGCAGGAAAATACCGCAGTACCGAGACAGATCGCGCGGGCGATCAAGGACATCGAGTTTCTTCGCCCAGCCGAGTGGATGGAGGACTAGAAGAATACCGCAGGATAGGATTTTCTCTGATAGCATTTCCTCTGACGCCTTACGGAATCTCGAGTTGGTGCCAGTGACCCCGCTTATGCCGATTCAGGTGCCGCGCAGGCAACTGAGATCTGAGCATTCGCATCGCTGCTAGTTCAGATTCCGTGCAGGCGAAGTAGGGCCCAAGAACTCCATGTCGCTCCATCCAGATCTCGTCCAACGGCTGGCATTGCCTCAATACCTCTTTCGAGAGGCAGAGCGTTTGCTTGCGCGCAAGGGGCCTTACTCGTCGGGGTCTGCCACATCGCTTCTACAAGACGCTGCAGAGGCATTTCTTTGGGTGTTGGCTGAACACAAAAGGATTGCTGTCGGCGATAAGGAATCGTTTCCGGGCCTTTTGAGTAAAGTTGGTGAACGATGCAAAGGCGTCCCCGGCCACAAAGCGCCGTTGATTCGGCTGAATAAGGCCCGTGTCAACTTTAAACACCATGGGATCAGAGTCACCGACGAGGATGCTTCGAGCTTCCTGAACAACGTGCAGGCCTTTCTGTCTGAGATCAGTATTGAAGTGTTGGAAGTCGATTTCTGCTCGATTTCTTTGATAAACGCCGTCGGCCACTGCCGAACCCAAAACTGGCTTCGTAAATCGGCGGAGTCGCTGACATCTGAGAATTACGTGCGCTCGTTAGAGTGCTCCGCTAAGGCTGCGACCGTATTTCTAAGCTATCGCGCCAGTCTGCCGATCGGGCTCGAAAGTGAATTGCGCCCAAGTGGGGCCGTGAAACGTCTTTGGCATTCGAATCGATTTCGCGCAACTGGACGCGGTGAACATGGATTTGAGGATTGGGCAAGCAACAGGATCGGGGAACTAGAGTGGCGCTTGGCTTTAGTTTCGAACGGAATCGACTTGGTCGAATACAACAAGTTTCAGTCGCTCACGCCACGAACAAGCATGACCGTAGCAGGAACATTTCAAACTTTATGGGCTGGGACACACCTTCCAATGGCTGCCACGAAGCAAGATGCGCTGTTCTGCATCAACTTCGTTGTGGATACTGCAATACGGCTGCAGGACACCACTCTCCCGCCCCATGGCAGTTCTACTCAGGAAGAGGCGTCATTGCAAAAAGTAGTGGTTGATCATCCGTGCGCGATAGTCGTTTTTCCGCCCGATGATCCCCAAGAGATCATTCGCCAAGCCTCCATCGGTGAAGAACTCACTTGTTGGAAAATTCAGGAAGAGTCGTCAGAGTGGGTGGCGGTACTCCAAGATTATCAACGGGCTTTCGTTCCCAGGGATCGCGTTCGCCCTTTGCCACTTTCCGCGGAGGAGAACGAGTCGACTTGAGCCGCTGGGCGTATATGGCCTTGCGTCTGGGGCGCCGTTTTCGGGCCGCATGCTGAAAGCACGCCTGTGCGCGCTCTGGTCCGCGCCACCCAGTGCTTTCACTACTCTTGCCGGCATCGTTACGTTCATTCATGAATAGGTCGGGCTAGCGAGACCGCTCTCATAGTCCGAGAAGAGCGGCTTGAGGACATTCGAAGTTGTCTCGAAATTCCCTGCTAGCCCTGGCCCCTGCTCGGGCTGTTCAACGTACTCGTCGCGAGACTCCCGTCCCATTGGACGTTCGACATGCCCGGACCAGCGTGAGTCGACAAAGTCTACATGCGCAGTTCAACCCCCTTCCGGGCGCACTTCGATCAGCTTCCGGGCGCACGTGTCGAAACGCCAGAGGCGAATCCCGTTCAGGTGGCGCCACTCTCCGCATTGCAGCCGCTTCCAGATCGAGTCGACTGAATCGGGGCTTTTGTCGGGTTTCCTTGGAGACGGCCAGAAGCCAAGGTAGAACTCACCTGACGGGCGAATTCGATTCAGTACGGCCTCTGCGTATTTGCAGCGACGCCTTGTGTAATTCCTCATTCCGTTAGGGGTTTTGTGGTCCAATCCGTTCAAATAGAGCTTGTACTTGGCCTTCAGATGCACGAGTTTGGCGAAGTCTTTGTTGAACGCCCGTTGCGCCGTGTCGCTTTCTGACTCCATCGCAAAGACGATTCGGTCGATGAACCGGAGTTTCTTGGAATCGCATTTTTCCTCCGTTATGCAGGCGTCGACCAGCCATTCGCCTGACGTTCTCTTACCGAACTCATCGACCTCGATGACTCTCAGGCAAAGCCCGGGTGATCGCCGGTCGAGACGCTCGTAAATGGCGGAACTAACCTGGTATACGAACCTCGAGGAAAGTCGCCCTGAACCCCTATTGCTAGCCTTGCCGTTCAGGATTTGATCGGTCTCACTGAACGCCTTGTCGAACCCCTCTCTAATGCTCTGAAGTAATTCCTGCTCCGTGATTTCGGCCATCTCCTGTGTCCCGATGTTCCCCATCTCGCGGCTGCGCCAACCACTGTCACAAAACCGGAGTGCTCAGTGGGCGGAGGATGTTTTCCCCATCAATCGCCGGAGAATACTCCATAAAACCACCACGCAGCACGACCAACCCCATCGGTGTTGACACCCATCGCGGTTCAGACCACGCGCAACGATCGCCTTGAACCCTGGTCCGTCCGGAAAGCCTCATCGCGTGCTATCAACGGCGTGAACTTGTATCAGATCCACCGGTTTGAAGTTGTAGGTTTCCGGGACGTTTTCTCGCTGGTTACGATTCAGGCTTGGCATCTTTCATTCGGAAGCTACGGCCCTCTATGACGACTGTTTCGGCATGGCGGAGTAGCCGGTCGAGGACGGCGGAAGTCTGATTTCGTCGATTGAGCTAATCTTCAATCCAGCCATCATGCTCAAATCGCAACGCACCACAATGACAAAGGTGCCTGTCCGGCATTATTCTCAATCGAATTGAATGCGGATGGATTGAACGCTCCGTAGTCAATTCACCCCCTTCCATGCAAGATCCTGCACGGTATATGCACTGAACGACCCTTCGATGACGCGATCATGCGCGTATTTCCATCTATTCTTCGCATCGTCGGGAGTCTTATCCCAGACCATTACGCTGAACACACATTCGTAAGTTCGAACTTCCTGGTTTCTTCCTTTCGCCACCAGATCGCTCACTGCCTCAGCGAACTTGTTGTCGCTTAGCGGTATTCCGTAGGGCAACGCAGCAATGTTCAATCGATTCCATTCTTCAACGTACAGTCCGCCGCCGTCATCGAACGCTCCTCCGGGAGGTGCCGTTCTCGGAGCCAGTTCAATGCTGTCTTCGTAGATCGCCACATTGAACGCGTAGTGCGGTTTCTCGCGCGTTTTCCCCTCACCGGCACTCACAACTTGATACCAGCACGGAGGGTTCTCGCCTTTGCGACGCAATAGGTCCAAGTCGCCTCGTGCTTCCTCACGGCTGCGTTCTGCAGTCGCGAGGGCCTGTTCCATTCCCTTGAGCATCTTGCGAACCTCTTCGGCCTGTGCACGCGCGGTGTCCCGATCCTGTTCGGCGACGGCAAGCGCTCGTTCAGCTTCTTCCCGTGCCTTGCGGGCCTTTTCGACCCGCTCGTTGGCTTCGTCGCGTTCCAGATTGGATTCGACAAGAGCCTCCTCGGCCTGTTCCTGCGCCTTGCGGGACAGTTCGGCAGAGTTTACCAACGTCTCGATCTCCTCGGGGCGCACCCAAACCCTCGGCGCATTCGCTGAATCGGACTTCGTGATTTGCTCATCTGCCTGGACGAAGCCCAGAAGAGCAATGAGCAGGAGAAAGGTAAGAAGGATGAAAGCTTCGGCCACTGTAAGACCGAGAATCGCTCCTCGCCGATAGTCGCTCGTTGTCATCGGTTCCAGAAAGGTCGACGAGGACTCTCGCGCTTGCGGAGCGTTTCAGCCACCAGTTCGGCTCCACTCGCAAGATCACCAAGTGCTTCCACAGCGCGCCTGGTCTCGCCCTCGGCCATCTGTATGCTTTGCAGGAGTGTGTCGAGCGACTCGGCCGCCTTCACAGCATGATTGGTAGCAGTCGCCCCTTCGTCTGTAATGGTCTTCAACGATTCACCGATCTGCCGTACCGCCACCGCTGTCTGCTCCGTGTCGCGACCGGTGCGAATGCGCTCATCTATTTCCTGCATCGAGTTGAGCACGCCCGCTACCGCCTCCGTGCTAGTACGAAGTGGTTCGAGTAGTCCACCCAGTCTTTCGGCCTCCGACCGTAAAACCGCTGTTGAATTTGCAGCTTGCTCAGCGCTGTCGCCAAAGGTTGCACCCAATCTTTCGGCTTCCGACTTCAGAACCGCCGTCGAATTCGCCGCTCGGTGGGCGCTGTCGCCGAACGCCGCACTCGCATCACTCGCGTTCGCGAGACCAGACTTCAGCCTGTCGAATGCTTCGCCGATCTGCTCGTCAATATTCGACATGTTCTGCACCACTGCGAGGGATTGAGCTGCAGCGGCGTCAAAGCTCTGTCGAAGGGCGTCCAGGTTTTGTCTGGTCGCGAACTGGATTTCGTCATGGAATGACCGGGTGGTCTCGCGGACCGCAGCGACGTACCCCTCATGAGCAGATCGGAGCCGCTCCGGCAGAATCTCGGCCTCCCGGGCCGCCGCTTCGAATGTCCCTCGAAGCGCCTCCGAACTCTGTCCGCTCGCCGACCGAAATTCCTCCTGGAATGATCGGGTAGTCTCGCGCAAATCTGCAAGATATCCGTGATTCGCAGACTGGATCCGCGCGAGAACGTCGTCAGTCTGCTGCATCAATGCGCTCAGGGACCCTCCCACGGCTTTGAACGTACCCTCAGCCTGGCTCTTGAGGTCCTGGGCAAACGTAGCGGCGTTGCGCTGAAGCACTACTTGAAATTCCGCACTTTCTCGCTTCAGGGTCTCGCTGTGATTTCGCAGGTAGTCCTCACTGTCACTCGCGTGGCTTCGAACGATCCGGTGAAATCGGGCCAGCGCGTTCGCTCCCTGCGTGAGGTCACGGGCGATCCGCCCGAGAACCTCTCGATTGAACCCCTCCAGATCCTGTGCGCTCGCGCCCGGCGGCGGAAGCCTCGCGGGCGCTCTTCCCCTCGCGCCGGCATCGAGGTCCGAAGTCCCCGGAAACCCCGCCCGTTGCCAGTTCTGCAGCGCCACCCGCCCAGCGATACCCACGACCGTGGAGGTAAGCGCGATCCCGAAGTTCTCGAGCAGGACCCGAATGTTCTCCGCATTGCGGAACGCGCCGCTATCCGCCCCGAAAAGTTCCACAAGTGTGAACATGAGGGAGATGAGCGTGAACAGGAGCCCCAAGTAGTAGAGGTTGTCACCTTCTTCCTCGGGGGCGTCCTCGTCGTTGAGCAGGTAATACGTCATCAGCGCAAGTACCACGCCTGCGGCGACCATTGCCGCAAACCAAGCATTGGCCACCACCGATTTGATCCACCAGATGGCGGCCCCGCCGCCGAGGAAGGCCACGAAAAACCAGAACGCATTAGGTCTGCTGGTCATTCCGTCGATGGCTCCGGTACCGTCTCATCGCTGATTGCGACCCTCCCGCCCGCAGTTGCAAGACTGAATGAAACGAGCGCACCCTCGATCATGTCAGTGCCCTGGTTCAGATTGAGTCCTGCCATTCGATCCGTCCCCCCTGTTCCAGAATCAACTCAGTCCACCAATAGTAGTGCCGATCTGTCTGCCACTTCGCGTACTTCGGCCGCTCAAGCCGGAAAAGGCTCACCCTCGTACCGGAAAGGTCAGTGAGAAGATCGCGGGCGTTCCTACGCATCTCCGTGGCATCCGGATAGGGGCCGTACTGCGACAGTCGAGACGAGTGCTGCAGCAAATCGGAGAACACCACGAGATGTACGTTGAATCGTTCGTCACCGCGTTTGCCGGGTATGTGGCGGGCCGCAAGGACCGCAATCGTTTCGAGCAACGGCGAGGTCGGCTGCGATTCGCCTTCGCGTTCCGGAAACACCTCTGAGAGTGCGTCCTCGAAACGGTCCCATTCCCTTTTGGCGATACGGCTTCCCTGATGGATGTCATCGCGCCAAGTGCGATGCTTTGGGTTCTTGAACGGGCGGCAGACCTCGATTAGCAGCTTTGACGCACCCGGGTCCTGACTCAGCTCGTAGACGGCAAGGAGTTCTCCCGCAGCGATGCCCATGCGGCCCGCGTCTTCGGCGGCGATCTGTCCGGCAAGTCGCTCGAGTTCCGCTTTGTGCTTGTCGGTCAGTGGATCGCTGGTATCCAAGAGCAGCACGGTGGTTCCGACAGGCCCGGTGTCCCTGGGGCAGAGACGGTCGTCAGTTTCCGGGGCATCGGTGCCGATTTGATAAAGCGTCACCACACCGATGAGTAGAACGATACCAACCCCGGCCGGCCACATAATCGCCTGCCGGTTCGCCTTGGCTTCCGCTTTGCGCCGAACTTCCCGCCTCATGCGTCATCTTCCGTGTAATCATCCACGACATGGTCGAGCATCTGATACCTTGTCCTGAGTTCCTCATAGGTTTTTTCCACACGCGCGATCCCCGCCTCCGCCTTGTTTGGTATATCGCCCCAATCGGGCGCATCGGGGATCGAGAATTCTGTGGGCTGAAGCACGCTCTCGTCGATGGTCGGCTCTGTATCGAAAAAAGGCGGCGGCCTGGCTTTGCGCGTAGCGAGATTGGCGGTTCGATAGGCGGCGAGAAGGTAGCCCAGGTCCTTGTTGTACTGTCGGAGATTCGCCGGATATTCGTCGACGACCATCCGCAAACGATCGAGCGAGCTATTCCAGCCGGCCCGGTCCATCTCGTAGCGGTCCTTGATTTCTTCGATCCGCGCGTTTGCGTCGTCGCGAGCCGCTTTCAGTTCGTCAAGCGCATCGTTCAGGCCGTCCTGGTAACGCCCATGCAGGGAATCGACCTTCCGGTGCCGTGGGCCGTACCCGGGGAAACGGTCGTCGGCAGTGTACGACTTGAACGCGGTCAAGACGAACACTGCAATGCCGACCAGAGCCAGACCCGCGGACGGAAGACTCTCCCACGGGAGAGGGCGTTCGATCATCGTGCGGTAGGCTGAGGCGAACGCCTCGTCCGTCGTTTCGAGCGCCCCCGTATTCTCCGCAAGCACGTACACGTCCCGCACATGCCCGGCCACGTCGTTCCAGACCAGCGCGGCCATTGCGCAGAGCACTCCGAGGACAGACGCGAACAGCTTCTTGAACCCCCGGTCGTAGTTGGTGAAGCGCCACATTCGCCCGGCACCGATCCCCAGAAGCACGTTCACTACGGTAAGCACCAAGGCAACCATCCATCCTTCTATGACGCCGCCTCGCGACACGCTTCCCAGTAGGTTGGCGCCTGCGAAGCTTTCGACGATCCCGGCAACCGGGACCCAGAGCCAGTGGGCGATCTGGTTGTTGGGATAGTCCGCCACACGAGATAGCCGGTGCCGCTGGCGGAAACTCCCCAGGTCGCGGAACGCTTCCTCATATTCCGCGCGTTGCTTGTCAAGGTCACTCACGCTTTGAGCGGAAAGCGTTTCCAGATTCTGGCAACGCTGATTGACGAGGGCTTCCAGCGTGATCTCCGGACTTTCCTTCTGCCAGGAACTGCCGAGATCATGGAGGTTCGCCAGTTCTTCGCTAATGTACTTGCTGACAGCTTCCTTGCAATCCAGCGCCCGCTTCGCCACCCAGTTTTCGATCTTGCGATACATCTCGTCGGGCAACGTTTCGTCCGCGCCGGGTTGGTTCCGCTTGCCCCGTCTATTTCCCTCCTCCCGGATGTGGTGCGCAGCGAGCCAGGCATCCCCGTCCAGCCGGACGTATTCGCGGCTGCTGTTGTCAAAGCCTTGAATGTTCTCCCACTCGCTGCGAGCGGTATGTTTCGCCATCTTGGCGAGCCCCTCCGTCATCCCGGGCTATTGCCGAGAGTAATCTTTTCCACACCTCGTCAACGCTGCGCTGCAACAGGCGAACATTCATTCGGACGGGACACAACAGAAACTACGTGTGACGACCCCGGATCGCCGATTAGTCCATCGCTATCGCGGTGGTCGCAGGTAACGGTGCGCCTGCGACACAGCCAGCATTGAAAGAAACATGATTTTTATTTCGCAGACTTTCGATTCTGGTCCCAAAACAGAAAAGCGTCAACAGTGACTGGAACCGGAGACTGTCACCAATCCGGTGTTTTCAAGACATCGGATCAATGCGAGTCGTCACATTGCCTGCTTGCAAAGGTCGTCCGGGGTCGTGGACCGGCGCAGAGTCGCGGGAGGGGGAGCCAGGAAACCTGGGAGATCCTGTTCTTGCCCGTGGGCGAGATCGCTGGAGAGGGACGGCCAGCGCGAACAATCCAGATCCCGGCCCGGCGTCCGGCCTGCAGGACATCGGGAGCGCGATGGCGGACACGAACGGGCAGGCAGCCACACGGAACCGGCTGGCGCACTAATAAGCCGAAGGACGAGCGGAGCAGGAAGTCATAGCGCCCTGATAGTACCGCTGAAGGCGGGGAAACGTGGCCATCGGGACCCGCTCAAGGGAAGCGGGGCGTCACATGTACAGAACCACTGATGGGACACGATGGAGGAGACACTGAGCTCCACGAACACGTACACGAAACAGCAGTGGATAGCCGAACAGGCGAGGAGGCACCCACAACGGGTGTTTACATCCCTGCACCATCTCGCACACGCCCTTGCGGGGATTCCTCGACCTGCGGATCACCGATGGCGTGGTCAGATGCATGATCGACAAATGGCTGAAGGCGGGGGTGCTCGAAGACGGGTCCTGCGACGGTCCGAGACCGGCACGCCGCAAGGTGGGTTATCAGCCCATGTCAGGGAAAGCTGGCACCAGCGATTCGCGACGATAGGTTCTGCATTGGAAGCCTTCCTGTCCGGCCTCGCCTGGTCATGGCGGGTCGCGCTGTGACGCACGAAGCGTGCTATGCGTCGTACTCGCTGACGACCCACACGAAGCTCTGGAGATCAATGACGTCCCGGGGGCTCAGCGCCATGATCCGGTCGGCGGTGTTCTCATAGAGGTCGAGAAGCGACTCGTAAACGGAGGGGTTCAAATCGGCTTCGTACACCGAGGGGAACGGGTGGGCAACGCGTTCGGCGAAGTTGGCCGTCGGCTTGTGCCGTAGGATGACATTCCGCGTGCCACTTTCCCACAGGAACGGCAGGTAGGTCACGACCGGCCAGATTGCGGCCTGGAAGGGCCGGCACATGCGAGCGATGGCTGCCAGTTCATGTCTTTCGCCGAGTGCGAACCTGGCGAGGCGTCGCACCAGCTTGTCGCCGTCCGGACTGTGCAACGCCTCGATTAGCCGAGGCCGCTCGAATCGTGGATGCAGCAGGTTGGTTACTTTGCACACCTCCACGATAGGCTGTACGAACCCGGACCCGGTTGCTGCTTCTTGGACGGGCGCAGTCCGGTTTAGCAGTTGCTGAGCTGCTTCCTTGTAATCGCGTTCTTGGACGAGGTAGCGTGGATCGTTAAAGCCGCCCGGAAACTCGGCGTGGAAGCGCTCGATCGCGCCGTCGTAGCCGAAAAAGGATGGGGCGGCTTTCAGCGCGGTGGCAGTCAGTCTGATCCAGAACTCGTCCTCAGTCTCGTCGGGGTCCGCATCGATGACCGTTCCCTTGTCGCCTGGGCGCGAGTAGCGGCCGCCGAGTGAGCCGTCGGTGCGACGGACCAGCTGTAGCCGGATACGTCCGAGGTATTCATCTTTGAGCGTAGTCGAGGGCATGAGCGTCAGTGCACGGACCTGTGGAAGTGCCAGGCCTTTTTCGGATTCGAGAACAGCTGCCGATGCAAGGCGGAACGCTCGCGTCTCGGCGGGAACAGGCGGCAACGAAGGATTGGCGTGGATTGCTGGTGGTACATGACGGCAAGTCTAAGTTGGTTGGCTGGATCGTGGAAGACTGGACGGTAGCCTGGACACGATACGGCAGGTTGTGGAGCATTGGGCACCAATGAGAACCACACGACCCACGGCGGTGACTGCCGAAAGTCACACGGGGCGCACGATCGCGGATCCGAAGGCGCTGCTGAACAAAGCTTGAGGCTGGCGTGCGTCCTACAATCAGACGCAAACGCTGTGAATCGGCGCGGGGCTTGGGTGCCGATCGGCACGTTATCTCCCGGATCCAAAACTCAAGGGTGGGGGCCGACGTAAGCTCCGATTCGCAGCATCTGTTGCGAGGCCGCGTGATCGATGGCGCCATACAGGCTTCGTGGTACCGAGATTGCCTGCGCGTCGACGGGCCCAGGGGTTCGGGAGTTCGGCGGGGTGCGGGGCCGCACTCGTTCTTAGTGGGGTTTTGTTGGGAGGCCGTACGGCGAATTTCGGGTGTTTGAGTTTGGGCCCGCTGGCGGCACAATGATTGACGTTGGATGCAGTCGGCATAGGCGCTTTTCAAAGGCAAATTTTGATGCAATCGAGAACTCGGACGTGAAAGAGTTTTTCAAGGAGCTCAATCAACATCTGGAGGTTGCACGCCAAGAGAACCGGGCGCGCTACGGGCAGTTTTTCGATCGCCTGAAGCCCGGGCTGGATTCAGCGCGCAAGCTGGAACGTGAACTGGGAAAGCGCCTCGCACACCGGTTTAACGTCCTTGATTACATGCGCACCGACGAACTCGGCCTGTCCCGCATCATTGCGGATTTGCTGAGTCCGGAGGCGACCCACGGCCAGGGCAGCCTGTTCCTGTACAGGCTCTTGGATCATTTCCACGACGATTTGGCCCGGTCGGAACTGGACCTGGCTGACGCGCAGGTCTTCGTGGAATACGAGATTGCGAACCAGCGGCGTATCGACATCGTCGTGAGGATGCCGCACGTGAACGGAAAGGTGTTCTGCCTTGCGATCGAAAACAAACCTTACGCGGGGGATCAAGAGGGTCAGGTCAGGGACTACCTTGACTACTTGGAGCAGGAGCACGCCAGTCGCTTTCTGCTGATTTACCTGTCGCCCGCCGGGGAAGGCCCTTCGGAATGGAGCCTGCCGCAACGGGAAATCAAGCATTGGCGCGGTCGCTTGTTCATCATGCCGTACCATGATCAATACGGCGGCGACACGGTCGTCGCCGACACCTATCGTGAGCTGCGCGCTCGTGTTTCGCTCTCGAATTGGCTGGCTGAGTGTCGAAAGACATGTGAGGTCGAGAAGCTGCGCTCCTTCCTCAAAGACACCGAGTTGTTCTGCCGAAAAACGTTTGGAGGTTATGACATGACGACCGACAGTGAAGCCCGGGCGGTAAAGGAATACCTGTTGTCCGAACCGCAGAATCTGACGACGGCGAAAGCGGTGTTCGACTGTTGGCCCGAGGTCGTCGCGCACGTGTCTGAACAATTTCTGGAGATGCTACGCTCCAAGATAGAAGTATCCCTAAACGACAGGCTCGGGGACTTGGCGCAAGGACTTGACTTCCGATACAAATACAAGGGCGAAGGAAATCGGTCCTGGTTGTCGATCCACCGTGGTTACTGGAAGCCTTTCCAGGACAGCGACGCACAGTGGGACGCGGGCCGACGCGCCTCGATTGTATTGGAAAGTGACGGAACTGGGTTTTCCAACTGGTGGTTTACAATCCGGCTGCCGCTACCGGAAAGCGGGCTGGCGAATGACGGCGACCGCCAGCGATTCACAGGAATTCAGAATATCAACTCGGGCTGGGCCGCCTTTGGGACGCGCGGCTACACGTATGTCGATTCTCGTTTCCGAAATTGGGATCCTCTTATGCCGGAGTTGGGCCAAGAATGCAGCGGTGACGGCGGTAAGGTTTGCGAGTACTACGTTCGAACGATCGTCGAGTTTGCCGTCTATGCCATACCGCAGATCGATGAGATTGAAGGCAAATCGGAACCATAATCAGCGCCACACCTCTCCAGCCTCAGATTGACAAGCCGCCCGGGATGCGCAATGCCCACCCCAGCCGGCCGAAAGGTCTCGTCGAGTGGCGCAACCGAGGCTGCGTGCTCGTAGACCGTGGGGCTCTGACATCAGGTTGGTTGGGGTTGTGTGCGTCAAGTTGCGCAAAAAGGATTGGTCAGGTGTGCGCGTGATCACAATGAAAGGATATTGTCGGCAAGCCCCGTTGAAAACTGGCCGGACGTCGTTCGCGACTCGTTCGAAAACGACGCCATGCGCCTGCTCGGCGGCGAATCCGGCCGCGAAGTCCTGAAACGTGCGTGGTCTGCTCTCGGCGATTTCCTCGAAGCGAAGTCCGAAATGCCCCTGGCCGTCACCCACGGAAACCTGATGGCGCTTGTCCTTCACTCCGTCGATTCGAAGTTTGGTTTCGATGGATGGCAGTCCTTGTCCAATCCGGACGTATACCTGCTGCACGAAGACCGCGCGGGACAGCGCAGCTTCGAGAGAATCGGCTCCGATTGAGCGTTTCAACCGGGGCCTGTACGGTATCGCGTCCGGCGGACACAGCGCGTCTGGGGTGCTGTGTTCGCATCGGCGTGGGGTCTGGATACCGGTCGGCGCGTCAGTTGGGCGGTCCCAGATTCTCGTACCAGGCTACCGTATTGCCGACCGAGGCCGCCGCCAGGATGTCGGCGTCCCCATCGCCGTCGAGGTCGGCCGCGATCGCATCGATCGCTCCGTCCGCGTCCATTGTAACGACGCGTGCGCCTGAGAACCGCCCCCGCTCGAGGTTCTCATACCAGGCGATGCGGTCGTCGTCGTAAGAGGCAATGATGATGTCCACGTCACCGTCGGTATCGAGGTCTCCCGGCGTCACCGCCGAGATGTCATCGATGCCGGTCGCAATGACGCGCCGCCCGTGGAAGTCGCCCCCACCACGGTTTTCGTACCACGCCACGGTGTCTTCCCGATGGGAGCCGTGCAGGATGTCCGGGTCGCCGTCACCGTCCACGTCCGCGGTTGAGAGGGTTGCGGTGGACTCGAGGCCCGTCGTGATCGTGCGCGCCGGCGAGAAAGATCCACTCCCCAGGTTCTCGTGCCAGCCGATGCCGTTGTTGAACGAGGTTGTCGTCAGCACGTCGAGGTCGCCGTCCGCGTCCAGGTCGGCCGGGCTTGCGATGGCGCCCGAATTGTAGTTCGACTCCGCGACGTTGCGGGAACCGGCGAAAACGGCGCCACCCAGGTTTTCGTACCACTCGAGCCCGTACTCGCCCGGTCCGGCGATCAGCACATCGAGGTCGCCGTCATCGTCGAGATCCGCGAGGTCCAGCGAACCGAGGTTGGATGCGTCCATGGCGATCACGCTCTGCGCGGCGAATGCGCCCGCGCCGAGATTTTCGTACCAGGCCACGATCTGGTCGTCGAACGAGGCGGAGACGACGTCCGAGTCGCCGTCGTCGTCGAGGTCTCCGGTGCGCACGTGGCCGGCTCCGTCCGCGCTCGCGGTAATCACGTGCCTGACCGGCAGGAAACCGGTCGCGGTGTTCTCATGCCAGGCAATGGTGTCGTCCTCGCTCGACGCGGACAGCGCGTCCAGGTCGGTATCGTCGTCCAGGTCCGCGGCCCGTACGGATTTCGGTTCCAGGGCTTGTGTGGTGATTACCCTCTGTGGACCGAAACGGGTTCCTGGGGGTTCAGTATCAACAGTCGCCGTTACGCTTACCGCTGCCGAGACCGGGCCGGCGCCGGCCTCGTTTTCCGCCTGCACCGTCACCTCGTATTCCGCTCCCGGCGTGAGCCCCGTGATGCTGCAGCCGATCAGTTCCGTGGCGATGCACTCTCCCGCGACACTGCCGTCGGCGGCCAGCGCCGTGACGATGTAGCGTGCCTGCGCGCGCTCGCTGTCGCCGAGGCCGGCGAGCGGCTCCCAACTGACCCAGAGCAGCCCGACGCCGGCCACCACACGTATGTTGGCCGGTGCCTCGGTGGGCGCCCGGGACGTACCCTGGTTGCGGAACCAGACCAACTGCCCCCGGTTCCAGTACCTCGCGAGCACGTCCGGGTCGCCGCTCGAATCGAGATCGGCCGCGACGATGGACCAGTCGCCGTCGAAATCCTCGGCGATGAGGCGTTCGCCGGAGAAAACACCACCGCCCAGGTTCTCGTGCCAGGCGATCGTATCGTGCAGGCGCGCGTTGTAGACCAGGTCCGTATCGCCGTCGCCGTCCAGGTCTGCGGTATCGAATCCGCCGTATCGTCCGTGTTCGACAATCACGCGCTGGCCGGAGAACCGGCCGCCGCCCAGGTTGCGGTACCAGGCGATCTCGCCGTCAGACAGCCCGACCGCAAGCAGGTCCACGGCGCCGTCGCCGTCCAGGTCCACGGGCTTGAGCGCCGAGTTGTCGCGATCCTCGATCCTGACGATGCGCCTGTCGGAGAATTCGCCGCGTCCGACGTTCTCGAACCACTCGGCCTGATAGTAGTCCTTCGTCCCGTATCCGGAGTACGCGCCGATGAGGTCGGCGTCCCCGTCCCCATCGAGGTCCGCGGCGAACAGGTCCCGTGTCTGGTACGTCGATTCCGCCACGCGTCGTGCCGGGCCGAACGAACCGCCACCCCGGTTTTCGTACCAGTGCACCTCGCCGTCGCGTTCGTCAACGTCCGAGGGGGCGATCACATCCGGATCGCCGTCGCCGTCCAGATCGGAGGTCCGCACCGACCAGACCGCACCGGGGTCGGCAGCGATCGCCTTCGGTGCGGAGAAGGCGCCGCTTCCCAGGTTCTCGTACCAGGAAAGCTCGCGGTCGTAGGCGGCGGCGGACAGCAGGTCCATATCGCCGTCGCCGTCCAGGTCGGCGGCAGCGACGGCATGGGCTCGGTTGGACGAGACGACCCGGCGTTCCGGGAACGAGCCTCCTCCGGCATTCTCCCACCAGGCGACCGGCTGGGGGTCGCCGCCGCGCGGGTCGTCGAGCAGGTCCGTATCGCCGTCGCCATCGAGGTCGACGGCCAGCAGGGTGCCCGGGCCGTGGCTGTCGCTCTCGGCCGAGATCACGATGGGCTCGGAGAAGTCCGTGGCGACCGCAGCATCCTCGAGTGGCCGGGCGGTGAGCGTCGCGGCGCGGAACGCGTCGCCCTCCACCGCCACGGTGACCCGGTAGCCCACCCCCGGCGTCAGTCGCGTCACCGTACAGCCCTGGGAAAAGGTCGCCGTGCACTCGCGCCGGTGCCTGCCGTCGTCGGATACGGCAGTCACCCGGAATCTATGGTCGGCGCCCCCGCCGGAGACGGGGACGAGGTTCCAACTCACCCAGAATTGCCCCACCCCCGGGACGATCCGGGCCCGGATCGACGCATCGGCGTCGCGCAGATTCTCGTACCAGGCGATCGTCTCCGGCCCGGTGAGCGCACCCTCGCCCACCAGCACGTCCAGGTCGCCGTCGCCGTCGACATCGGCCGGTTCGACGAGGGCCGGGTTGCCGGCCTGCGTCGCGATGACGCGCTCCTCGGAAAAAGCGCCGCCGCCCAGGTTCCGGAACCAGGCGATCTTTCCGTCCACGTAGAAGAAACACACCAGGTCGAGATCGCCGTCGCCATCGAAGTCCGCCGCATCGACGGTAGACACGCCATGCGCGCGGCTCGCGATGAGGCGCCTTTCCGAAAAGCGGCCTCCACCCAGGTTCTCGAACCAGGCCACCTCGTCAACCGATGAGGAGATCGACACGACGTCGGCGTCCCCGTCGGCGTCCAGGTCCGCCGCAAGCAGCCCGTCGATGTAGGTGCGTGCCTCGACAACGGTCGGTTCCGTGGCAAACCGGCCGCCGCCAAGGTTTTCCAGCCACACCAGGTCCATTCTGCTGCTCCCCTCGACGGGGCGCGCCATGGCCAGGTCCGGATCGCCGTCGCTGTCGAAATCCGCCACCTGCAACGATCCTTCCAGGTGGACGATCTCCGCAACGGGACGCTCCGCCCAGGCCGCGTTGCCGGCGTTCTCGTACCAGACGGGAATGCCGCCGTCGAACAGAGTGGCGACGACATCGTTGTCGCCGTCGGAATCGAGATCGGCGGCGGTCAGCCGGGTCCAGAAACTGTCGGCCTCGACGGCGATCACGCGCTCGTCCGAGAAGCTTCCCCCGCCAAGGTTCTCGCGCCAGGCCATGCCGTAGTCATCGCCCTGACGCGCGGTGTAGACGACATCCGGATCGCCGTCCTGATCGAGATCGGCGACCGAGACGAGGTCAATGCGGCCGATGCCGGTTCCGATCGGCCGCTCGCCGGAAAACGTGGCTCCCCCGAGGTTTTCGAACCAGACGATGCGGTCCTCGTCGTGATCCGATTGCACGCCGGCAACGATGTCGATGAGCCCGTCCCCGTCCACATCGGCTGCCTCGACCGTCGACAGGTGATCGGCCGCCGTGGCAATCGTGCGCCGGCCGGAGATTCTCGTATCGGCGGCCGGTTCACCCTGCGGGAGTCTCAGATCCGGAGCGGTAGAAAGGTTGGTGAGATGCCCGGTGGGGCTCGTGAGCAGGCTCAGGGCCTGGATCGGCCGGTCGGCGTCGATCAGCAGGCGCCACTTGCCCGCGCCGTCGCCCAGCGCCCCCGAGAGGTCCGCGCCGCCCTCCTCGAGCTGCGGCGCCGTCAGGGTTCGTGCGGCTCCGGGCGGAATCGTCAGGCTCACACCTGGCCCTGGGGACGATCCCTCGTCGTCGACGCCCACGATAGTAACTGAAGCGGCCATGGAATTCGGATTGACCAACCGCAGGCTGCTTCGCTGGTTGCGATTCGCCGCCGGGTTGAACGTCGCCACGACGAACCCGTCGGCACTTTGCGGGGCGACGTCGTGCATCGCCGTCAGAAACCCGTCTTCGGTGCGGGTGTAGGAGAGCACCTCGACATCGAGGCCGCTTTCGAGTTCGAGCCGCCAGGTTCCGCTCCCCGGGCCGACCTGCCCGGTCAGCCCCTTGGCCGCGTTGCCTCCTTCGAGGTCCTCGGAATTGAAATGCGCCGTCTGCCCGCCCGCAAGCTCGAGCGTTACCGGTCCCCGGCGCGCGCCGGCGTCGTCGACGGCGTGGATGAGAACCTCGCCCGCCTGGCCGGTGCGGTTGATGACTCTGACGAAGCCCTGGCGCATACCGTCCGAGGCAGGGGGAAAAAGAGGCACATGATGGATTTGCAAGACCGCAGTACGGCCCGAGGCCGAACCGCCCACATCGGCCAACGCGCAGTCGATGGCCCCCGGGTTGAGGAACGCCGTGACCGCCGCCAGACAGCAACCAAACGGGATCCGACCGGGAATTGCCATGCGCGGACCATATAGCAACACCGAAATCAATCAACGTTAGTGTTAATCGGCGCGCGGGGTCTGGTGGGCGAACTCCCTCGATTCGGTTTTTGAGCGGTTCCGGATTCAGGAGCGGTGGGTGAAGCGCCAGCTCTCGTTGCCGGTCTCGACCGGCTGCTCCACCATGTGTTTCCAGCGGTGTCGCTAAAGCCCGCCTGGCGCTTCTGTTAGGGCTAGTCGGCCGGTGCGGCTTTGGTTTCCGCTACCGGTTCCACGGTCGACGCGACTGCTGGAGAAGGTCCCGTCCTCCCGTAAGTCGCTTCTCTCAATGCTTCCAGGACATCATGAAGCGTCTCGGCCACTTCGTGCCCCAGCCGACGCAATTTCGTGGATGGAATGACAAGATCCGGCACTTGAAACACTTGGCAGCCGGCCGCCAACGCTGAACGTACACCATTGGCGGAGTCTTCCAGGGCCCAGCAACGCGTCGGATGCTGGCCGAGACGTCGTGCTGCCGTGACAAATGGTTCCGGGTTCGGTTTACCCCGCCGAACGTCGTCGCCGGTCACGATGACCGAGAAGTGTCTGTCGAGGCCTGACAGTTCGAGCTTGGTGGCGGTCAAGCTCGAACCCGTGGAAGTCGCCAAGCCGCACGGCACGTCCTTTTCATTGGCGTACGTCAGGAGCTCGACTGCTCCGGCTTTCACATCCGCCGGTCGGTTTTCCATATGGTCGTGGTAGCGTCGCCGCGAGGTAGTTGATCCACCCGCGATGCCCCTCATATCCGCTCATCACGCTGGCAACCAGTCGTCCGTTCGAGAAACCAACCAGAAACAGATCGCGCTGGACGCGGAGCTTCCGCTGGATGTCCTTCACCGGGTCGTTCCACGGCACTACGAGGTCGCATGTCTGCCACAGTGCGACGACGTCGGCTTCGTCGGCTTCTTCGTAGGCCGCTATTCGTCTCACGTCGCCTTTTCCTATCCATCAGAGACATCTGGGAGGCGACCGGTCACCCGAGTGCGCGGTCTGATGGTAACGATCTCGATACAATCGCTGTTTTGAATCCGCACGCGGATTGCTTCGCCGACCCGTATTGTCGTCCGAAACCAATCCCGCAGCCGGGCGCCGCCCTGGATTCGGGGCGTGCGGTTCAGGTTGGCTCTTCGGCTCACCGCGGCCTTGGCCGGGCGTCTGCGCCCTGGCAGATAGACTTCGACGACGGCGCCGTCGGCCGCGAAAAAGTGGGCATGGGCGCCCGGGACGTACACGAATCCCTCGCGGTACTGAGCCCTCTCGATTGCGATGACGTAGGAAGGAACCGTCACTGTTTATGCGCCGTGTCCAGACAAACGGTCGGAATGTCCTTCTTCGGTGTCGCAGCTTGTTTTCTGCGGTGGTCCGGCGAACCTCGGACTCCACCCTCATTCAGTGCGACGAGTCGGAAGGCTTCGAGAGGTCGAGATGGACTATCGATCTTCATGCCTTGTAATCCTCATCGAATACGCACTCCGCTCGCTGTTGTTCGAAGGGGAGTCGACTAGCCTGCCGAATGGCGGCTCTGAGCGGTCGACTTGGAGCCTGACTCGAGAAAGTGCGGTAGATCGGGCGGAGGACTGCATCTATGTCGCCAGGATTCCGAGGAAGGGACAATCATACCGGTCCTGGGACGCCTCATCGCCGGAATCGGGCCGTCGGCGGGACCCGGAAGACGACCATTCCCGGCGTCTTCCGGAAGTAGTCCAGGAGCGGTACCTCGACTACCCGGCGTTGCCCGCGCAGGGTCGAGGCGTGGCGAAAGTACAGACCGTCGGCGCGCCGGATTGCGATACCGGCGTGAGTGACGTCGAGCCCCACCGCATGGGCGTAGACGCCCAGGTAGTCGCCGGTCGCCAGCCGCTGGGTCAGCGACTCGTCGAGTTGTCCCGCGGGAATGTAGGCGACGGTACGTTGCACAACCGGAATACCCTCGAGCAGGACGCCGCCCTCGTCTGCGTGATTGAGTTCCTTGCGGGCGTAGACCGTCGCGGCTCCGCCGAGGCGTGCGGTAGCGTCACGCACCGGTCCGGCTTCGCTAATCACCCAGTCGGAGAAGAAGTGGCGACGGTTGCGCCACGAGACTTCGCCCTCGCGGTATCGCACCGCCGTGACCTGCTGGGGGAACTCGTCGAACGCGGTGGAGCGGCGGAGCGCCTCGACGTAGTCGAGATAGGTGTAGCAGTCGAGCGCGGCCAGGTTGATGGTGAGCGCCTCCGGTGTGTCGGCGGTGCCGACCAGGCGTTCCGCGCCGTACGGGACGTCGAGGAACTGTCGGGACAGGAAGTCGATGCGCTGCCCCGCCTCCTCGATCCGGCCGGCGCGCTCGACGATCTCCTGCAGGGACTGCGGGCTGAACCGCCCAAGGTCGAGCGTGGGCTTCGCCGGGACCGATGCACAGGCCGACAGGAGGCTTAAGACGCCGAGCCACGCCAGATGGACCCGTCGCGGCTGTCGGGTTGTGTCGGTTTTCGGCACCGCAAGCCCGGCGTCGGCCGAGATCTTCGCCGCGACGCCCCCGTCGATGTTCACAAACGTGTTCTCCGGCGTTCGTGGTCATCAAGGCGGCCGATGAGTTTCACGAGAAGACCACGGCGCCGAATTAGCTCCGGCAGACCGATTTCACCTATCTCGTAGTCTCCATCACCGCCGGCGGCAGTTCAATATCCCTTCGACATGATCCGTTCGCGCGCCGCCGCTACCGTAGCTCCTGACTGGCGCCTGGCCATGCGGCGCAGCACCCTGGGCGCCAGCGCCATTCCGATTACGGCCCAGACTCCGAGTACCAGGAACATCTCGAACGTGCGCCACGAGCCGCCGATCTCGATCGCGGCCATCGCCTCGGGGAGCATCGCGGAGCGTGCGCCGAGCCCGAGCCAATAGAACGGGAAGGCCTGGCCCAGGTATTGGAGCCAGACCGGCATGGCGGTGATCGGGTAGAAGATACCCGACGGGACGATGAGCAGGATCGACGCGAGGAACAACAGCGCGGTTTGCGCGGCGGACTTTATGAGAGAGCCGAGCACGACGCTGATGGGCACGGTCGATACCATGCCGACGATGAAGACCAACGCGAGCAGCAGCCAGGTGCGGGGGCCCAACTGCAACTCGCCCGCGACCGTGAGTGCTGGGATAACGAGCAGGACGACGCTGACGAGCGCCGTAGCTGCGAACATCACGATCTTGCCGACGAGGTAGCCGACCATCCCGTTAGGCGTGGCCTTTGCCCGCAACAGGGTGCCGTCCTCGCGGTCGGCGGCAATCGTGCCCGCGGCCCCCGTGAGCCCGCCGAAGGCGATCGACATGCCGACGAGGCTCGGCAGCACCATCGCGCCGAGGGCGAACTCCGTGCCGGGTACCGTCATGCCGCGCATGAAAAGCAGCACGATCACGAAGATCACCGGGGACGCGAAGTACCCGATGACCGAGACGGTGTCGGTCAGTGTGTGGCGAGTTTCGATCCAGCCGCGGAACAAACCGGCCAGAACGGCGGCCATGCGAGCGTCGAATGCCTTCACGGTGATGCCTGCGCCTCCGAGGCATCCCCTGTGCCTTCCCGCTGCTCGGTGTCGGCCTGCCTCGCGAAGCGCGACGGGCCCGCCTCCGCGCGCTGAACGAGAGCCATGTAGGTGTCCTCGAGGCTCGCGCGGCGTACCTCGAGATCGGTGATGTCCTCGTCTTTCGCGAGCAGGCCCCGGACGAAACCGGTCGGGTCGCCGCTGCGCACCGCGTGCACGTGGCGGCGGCCGCCCGAGGTCCAGCGCACTTCGGCGCCGGCTGCGAACTGGCGCGCCAGGTGCTCTACCGTACCATCGGCGACGATGCGGCCCTCGTCGAGTACGATGATCCGGTCGGCCACCTTCTCGGCCTCGTCCAGGTCGTGGGTCGTGATCAGAATCGTCGTGTTCTCCAGATCGGACAACTGATGCATCAGGCCGTGAAACTCGCGACGGGCGTGCGGGTCGAAACCCGCCGTAGGTTCGTCCAGAAAGACGACCTCGGGCCGCCCGACAATCGCTATCGCGACGTCGAGGCGGCGCCTCTGGCCTCCGGACAGGGTCATGATCCTGGCATTCGCAAGCTCGCTCAAGCCGATCACCTCGATGAGCTCATCCACACACCAAGGCCGCGGCATCCCGGGAGCCGAGAACGGGACGTAGAACCGGGCGAGGTAGCCGAGCAGCTCGCGCACGCGCCACTGCCCATGATCGCGCCACGACTGCAGCACGACACCGATCCGGGAACGCCAGGCTTCGTCGCCCCGGGCAGGGTCGACCCCGAGGACCGAAACCTCTCCTGCCGAGCGCTTGCGGAAGCCCTCGAGAATCTCGATGGTTGTGGTCTTGCCCGCGCCGTTCGGCCCGAGCAGGCCCAGGACCTCACCGCGTTGCGCGCTGAATGTCACCCCGCTCAGGACGTCCGTGTCGCCGTATCTCATGCGCAAGTCGCGTACGGCCAGCGTCATCCTGTTGCCCACCGACCCAGGCCCTGCTTGCGCGCTCATCGTGTTCCTTCACGCGGAAGACAGTTGCGATAGTACATTCTTGAAGTGAGCTTCGTTGTTGTGCATCGGCGCGTTCGGCCAATGAGCTTAATGGAAAGGGTAAGGTCGTATTTTCAATTCAATTCATAATCTGTTTGCACCGAAGAGATCGGCCTTCCCCTTGAGTCAGTGAGCGAAGGAACCTCATGGCGCACAAATCGCCGCGACAACTGAGGCAATCGGGATCAACGCTGTAAGATCCTTGCGCATCAATCGAATCAGGGCGCCGACGTTGTCGATTTGAACTGATCCAGATCTGAAAGACCTCTGGCCGAGGGATTTCAAGCTACCAGTTGCCGCCCGTCCGCGCAAAATCGCCATCCTAGACATCAAGCTCAATCTCGCGGGGCGCCAGAGTGAGACTGCCCCGCTTGCACCACGCCACTGCAGAAGACTGGCCGTATGTTCAGGCCGCGATTCGACGGCCCCTTTGGATGGGATGGCAAGCGGGCGGTGGTTTACAATGAGCTGACTTGGAACTGCGTTGCATAGTCACTTCAAATGAAGACACTTTCCAACCAACGCGAAGACGTTGCCGTTGGCGCGCCATTCGATGACGAACCTCGGGAGACCCAGACTGGCGTAGGGGAGTTGGGGCTGGCCTTGGAAAAGCACCTTGCCGGATGTCCCGTCAACGTCAGCGAAAGGGAGTTCATCCTGTGGGCCAGGGTGGGGGATGCCCCGGACACAGATCGGCGCTTCGCGCTACAGGAGGCCCTCATGAACATGGACGCTTTCGAGGCCAGAAGGGCGCTGTACGACGGGCGCGCCAGCATGGGTCAGGTCGCAAGGCTAGTCGTTCGCTGCAACGGGGACCGCAACCGCATCTGGAACAACCTCATCAGCTTCGCCTGCCCTGAAGTGAAGGTCAGAGACCTGGGCGAGGACCCCGAGTGGGACAGGAGAATGGCGAACATGGAAGGCGAGCCCGGCCTTGTCTACTTCTGAATAGCGCCAGGGACGGGCACTCTATCTGGCCGGACATCCGAAGCGCACCCTGATCAGGTCAAGAGAGATGCTCAGCGCGATGATGGCCCCGGACGAAATCCGCAACTTGCGCTTGGGCGGGGGTACTGCGCTTGCGATGCGGTGGAGGCACAGGCACAGCACTGATGTCGACTACGCCATGAACGCAGACTTGGCAAGGAGCTTCATCGACCGGGCACGCAGCGACCTTCGCCGGGAATTCGGTACCAGATAGCGCGCGTCCGGGCTGTTCCATTGCGTTAAGGGCAAGAGGATAATCGCGCCCCTTTTCACCCGGAGCAACGGAGATGACCGCCAAGCGGTCCAAACCCTCGTCAGGCGGATGGCGGCCGGGCAAGGAGCCGATCAACCTCTATCGCGACGATCTGCGCGAGGCGTTGGGCCGTAGCGGCAAGACGCTGGCGGCGATGCGCCGTGCGCTCAATGAGCACGGTGCCGGCGTCCTCGATGCGCCCGATGAGACAGTAAAAGTCTGGTCGGACCTGCACCTCGGCCACGCCAACATCATCGCTTACCAGGGCCGCCCCTTTCACGATGTGCACGAGATGGACGGGGTACTCTGGGCCAACTGGCAGCTCGGCGTCGACCCGGAAGACACCCTGGTCTGTGTCGGCGACGTTGCGATGGGCAGCGGCCTTACGGAGGACACCTGGGAACGGGTACGCGCCGCCCCTGGCCGCACCAAGGTCCTGGTTGTCGGCAACCACGACGTGACCGGCCAGGGGATCCTGCGGGCAGGAGGCTTTCACCGGGTGAAAGCGGTGTTGACTTCGCCTGGCGACCCCCCGCTGATCTGGACCCATGCGCCGCTACCGAACGTCCCGGCCGGGCACGTAAACATTCACGGCCACCAGCACAATGCGCTGAAGTCCGCGGACTCGCCGCACATCAACGTTTCGGTTGAGCAGCTCGATTACCGGCCGGTATCCCTGGTGCGGATCCGGCGGCTCGCTAAATCGCTTGTTGCCGGCGACAGTCTCCCGGGCAACACGACACTTGAGCGGATCGAGGCGATTCGGGATGAATAGGAAGCCGAAAGAGCCTTCAATGGGAATGAGGTCCGGCCAGGCCCTCGCCTCCAATGGTATCGATCCCGACGTCAGGCGCGAGATTCTTCGCCGCCTGGCGGTGATCGAGTCAGAAGAAGAGGTCAGGATCGCCTGAAGAAGTATTTCTATGTCCTGCGCCCGTTGCTGGCCATACGCTACATCGAGACTGGGCGGGGCATTCCGCCGGTTCGCTTCGAAGAACTCGTGGACGCTGTGGCGCCTGCGGCAATCCGGCCTCGGACATCGACCAGTTGCTGCCCTGGGCCTTTACACCAGTTTCAAGCTGATCTCCAGGTCGGGCTGTCGCCCCGCTTACACCTCATCCGGGGATCAGGGAACATAACCTGTTTGTAATTTGTACCAGTACAAGTAGCATGGCATGTTTAAGAGCATAGACAATATGTTCCGAGCCCGCCTCCTCGCTCCGATTTTCCTCCTATCACTCGTCACTGCATGCGCACCGCCAGCGACGGACAATCCGGACATACAGGTTCCTGATCTTGAGGGTGCCACGCCCTGGACCGATCTCAAGCTTGAGGACGGCGCCGACGACTTTCACTTCGTTATTGTCAGTGATCGTACATGTTGCGCTCGACCCGGGGTCTTTGCCGGTGCGATGCCCAAGGTAAATCTGCTTTCACCTGCATTCGTTGTAAGCGTTGGCGATTTAATCGAGGGCTATACCGAGAACCAGGCTCAGTTAAATCGCGAGTGGGATGAGATCGAGTCGTTCGTCAGTGAGCTTGAGGCGCCGTTCTTCTACACCCCAGGCAATCACGACATGAACAACACGGTTATGGCTGAAGAGTGGCAACGACGATTTGGTCCTAGCTACTATCACTTCCTGTACAAGGATGTGCTGTTCGTCGTCGTCAACAGCGAGCTCTTTGGCATGGTAGACCAACCTGACACTCCCGTACCAGGCCCTTGGCAGCAAGCCGACCAAATGACCTTCATCAAGTCTGTTCTTGCACAGCACCCAGATCCGCGCTGGACGATTGTGTTGCTGCATCAACCGCTATGGGCTTATCCGTCGGTCAACGAAGATTGGCTTGAGGTTGAAGCATTGCTTGGCGAACGCGACTACACAGTGTTTGCCGGCCACTTCCATCAGTACAGTCGAGTGACACGCAATGACCGGAACTTCATTACGCTGGCAACGACAGGCGGAGGCAGCGGACTGCGCGGCGCTGCCTTCGGAGAGTTCGATCACGTAGCTTGGGTGACGATGCGCGACGACGGGCCGCGCATTGCCAACGTCCTGCTCGACGGCATATTTGACGAAGATGTATCTAACCCAGAGCTTTTGTCGGGCTTGACAGAAGTCGCGAACGCCATCGAAATGGAGGCGCTGAGATCCACTGACGATTTCTTTGGTAAAGCGAGCCAAAAGGTCACAATAACGAACCCTACCGAGTCGACCCTTACGATCGCTCCGTCCGTCGCGCGCAAGACCAACTTTAACATCGAAGGGTTAATGCCCTTGTCGGTACCAGCCGGGGAGAGCGTGGAACTGTTTTTGCGTCTCTCTACCGATGAGCCCGTACCCTACCACTCACTCACCACTGCGTCCGTCGAATGGACCGTTACCGGCATCATTGGTGAAAGACCTGCGCAATTCCCGGTATTGACGCCCGTCTTACCCCTTTCGACGTATGCGATTGGCACAATAGACAACGTAGAAATCGATGGCGACTTGTCCGAGTGGGGTCCGCTCACTTACAACGCCGCTCGGCAAGGCGATATCGTGTCCCCGGAACTCGAGCCAAACGATGTTTCCTTTCAGTTCGATGTCAGAGAGGGGCCGGAGCACTTGTACATCGGCGTCAATGTCATCGACGATGATGTGAGCGCGCATGCGGACCTCATTCCCAGAGCACAGGATTCAATTCGCTTCTCAATAGATCCGCGCGACCCGGTAGAGAGGGACGCGACCATGGGTCCTGCCGAAGCTTTACTCGGTGGTGACATAGCTGCTCACATCTCAACTATTGTTTCAACGGGCGCACATGCGAAAGACGAGCTCTTATCCTTCGTCGACGACACAAATGCGAATACGCAGATCTCATTTGCTTCAACCGAATCGGGCTACGCCGCTGAACTTGCGGTGCCGTTAAGCTACATCGCGTCAAAAGCTCCCAATGGCGACGACTGGCAAGAGGCACGCATATCCGTAGGCGTTTACGATCTCGACAGCGACGCTCATGCGGCCGACGTGTTGTACTGGCAACCTTTTCGCTATGGCAGTGCACCATTGGCGGGCAGCCAGGTTTTTGTACGCCCTAACTGACGGCCATTGCGAGGATTCTTGGCGGATTTCTCGGACACACGCGGTGCACCGACTGGATGGTGGTTGATGACGGGTGGATTTTTGGGCCCGTAAGCGGGCAAACCAGGCCGTTCTGGACTTTCGCCGCTTAATTCAGTGGCGAAGTTCGGGTGCGGTCGAGGTCGGAACGTAGCGGCCGATCCGCGAACAGCGTCCTCACCCGCGGTGTCAACTCAATGACTCGCTTCGTGGGTGTTGGCTAACCCGCTGCCTGGTACGCCCTAGAGCATTTGAACGCCTTGCCAAATCGCTACCGACCCAAGAGCAATGGTGACAAAGGACGTTCCGGCCGCGCCGATCACACGTAGTGGGGTTTGCACGCGATCATGGCGCAGCCCTAGCGGATGCAAGACGCGACAAAGCACAAGCACGATGCCTACAACATGAAGGAAGGCCGGATTGCCACCATTGACTTCCACAACGGCCATCAACAATAACAACATCGGAACGTGCTCTACAAAGTTCCCATGTCGACGCATTTCCACAGCGACCTTGTCACTGCCCCCGTCGAGTATTGAAATGCCAGTTTTGACGCGTGTTAGGCCGACCCGGGTAGTGAGCGAAACGAGAACGATGACGAGCAAGCCCGCGTAAATTGCCGTAATAGGGATAGTCATAGACAGTGCTCCTTAGTCAAACGACTGATGTCGGCTGTTGTTGCCCGGAAATCGCAACTTAATGATTGTATCGCCATGCTCCAGATTTTACTCCCGGGGCGATCAGTCGTACTTTAGCGGGTGCGTAAACCGCCGAAGTCTGCCACCGATTCCATCTGAAGCCTGCCAGCCGAACCGGAGCAAGGCTGCCACCCGCTGGAGCATGGCGACGCGGAGTTTGCATTGTTACTCGGAACGGGCGGCGCCCGTCAACTTTGCCTGACGTTTTCGCATGGATTCTCCTCTCAGATTGATTTTGTAAGCGTTGTGTACCAGCCGATCCAGGATGGCATCGGCCAGTATCGGATCGCCGATAACCGCATGCCATTGGTCGATGGGCAACTGACTGGTGGCGCTCGCTCAGACCAAACGGTCGGTAGCGACGCGACCGCCGGACCAGGCACTCAAACGTCGAGATTCAAAAGGTCGCTCTGCGGCAGCCCGGTGTCTCGAGACAGCCGGTCCGCCACCCTTGAGCGACGTTGCTCTTCGGCCCTTCCAGAGGCACTCAGGCCAGCCCGCCGCACGCTCTGTAGCGCGGCGCGGAATACCCGCTCGTCGTCCAGGGTCAGTTGCAAGTGACGTTGGATGTCGTCGATGCCACGCTTGGAGAGTCCGTCGATGAGGCCGGTCATTTCCATCGCGGCGCTTATCGTATCGTCGAGGTTGGTGACACTGGCACTTGAGACGGCCTCGGCAAGCGATTCGCGGGGCTTCTGATGCCTGTCGCGAAGGGCGCTGACCGACCTTGCGGGCGCTAAAATCCGCGTCTGAATTCCAGCCTCGCGGCTGAACCCCTCCTTCGAGATGCTTTGTTCCCAAGCCAGCATCGCGCCAGCGCCATTGTGCTTGGCGGGCTGTCCTTCCCCGCTACCGCAAGTTGGCTATCATCAAAAATGTCACTTGATCAGTTAGTTGGCCGGGCCTCGCCTTGTCTGCTAAACGCGCACGTGGTGATCCACACACGCTGCACGCACACGACTGACGCACTGTTGAGCACCCGCTTGCGCCACTCTCCCGCCGGGCGCAATTGGCGACAATATGCTCTACCGGGTGATTGAACGCCTTGCTTGTGGTCTCACAACGCTCATACGAACTTGACCTTCCTCAGGAATTTCTCCACATCCCGGTAGCTCGCATCCGCGCCGGCGTATTTGACCAGATTGCGGGCCGTTCGCAGCCAGTCCATGGTCGTTGGCGCCGCCGATTCCAGGCTCCGTTCCAGGTCTTGTTGCTGCATCCGTCGGTCGGAGCCCGACTCTATGATGTCGCCGATCACCAGATCTTTAGCGGCGTCGATCACCCCGTCGATGTCCGCACCGGAAAAGTGCTCCGACGCGCTCGCCAACGCCGAATAGTCGATTCGGTCGATCGAAACGTCGTTGAGCTTCGCCTCGAACATGGCGGCGCGAGCACGCAAGTCCGGCGGCGGAACGAAAATCTGTTTCGACAAACGCCCTGGCCGCTTGACGGCGGGATCGACGTCCCATGGCATGTTCGTGGCCGCGAGAATCAGCACATCGCGATTATCGCTGCCGAAACCGTCCAATTGAGCCAGGAACTCGTTGACGAGTGTGCGGGTGCCGTCGGAACCGGCTTTCGAGCGCGAATAGGCCAAGGCGTCCAGTTCATCGAAGAACAGCACGCAAGGCCTATTGGCTCGGGCTTTTTCGAACATAGACGCCAGATTCTCTTCGCTTGCACCCCTCCACATGCTCAGCACGTCGCTGACACCGATCGAGATGAAGTTCGCACTGCATTCTCCGGCCACCGCTCGCGCCGTCATCGTCTTGCCGCATCCGGGGGGTCCGTACAGCAGGACACCCCCACCCGGATCTTTCTTGAAGCGTTGGAAGAGACCGGGGCGGAGAAAGGGTTCGATGATTTGAATGCGCAGCGTCCGCTTGAGGTCATCCATTCCCGTCAGGTCGTCGAATCCGACGCCCTCCCTTTCCGGGCGCCGAAGTTCGATGATCTCGGCCGATTCCTTCTCGACGGCCCGGAGTGGCCGTGCGCCGCCACGTTCCCGCGACAGGGATTCCAGTTCCTGGACAGGGGTGAAATCACCAAGCCGGCGCGCCTGCTCATAAGCCTGCACGGCTTCTCCTTCCTGGTGGAGCCCCACCTGACACCTGGCGACTCCCAATAGGGGCTCTGCCGTATCCATCATGTCGACCAGCAACAGATACTGTTCCAGCGCCTCGGTGTATCGCTCCAGATTCAGGAGCCTGTCGGCGAACTCGAACCTCAACTCCCGATCGAACGGTTTACGAACCAGTTCGCTCCGCATCAGTTCCAGATCCCCGTCCATCGTGTCACCGACTGAGCAAGCGTCGCAGAATCCCAGGATAGACCCAGCTATAGACCACGTAGGCCAGGATCAACGCCAGGCAGGCCAGCGCGAGCGCTTCTGACAAGTGCGGCACGGCAAATACGGCGTACGCCACGAACACGATCCAGACTGCAGCCGATCCCAGCCAGCCATACCGGACCATCGGCCAGAGAGGCAGCATGCTCCAATGAGTTGCGATGCGAAGTTCTATGCACATCTCTACCCGATCTTCGTCGGACGGATCCGCCAGCAGAAGCTCCTGGGCGATCTGCAGAGCCTCCCGTTGTTTTCCCTGTTCCGCAAGGGCCGCGACCAGCATCGCCAGCGTGCTCGCGGATTCCGGGTATTGTCGAACGAGTTCGCTTACCCTGTCGCGCGGTTCCGACCCGCGCCGCAGCACCACTGCACACGTGGCCGATGCAATCAACGCGTCCTCGTTTTCGGGATCCAGGCGCACGGCCTCATCGGCCAACTTGAGCGCCTTGTCGAAGTGCCCGGTCGCGATCATCAGCAACGCATACCAGGCGCAGTAGTCCGGATCTCGCGGGAAATCCCTGAGCAACGACAGCAACACCTGCTCCGCCTCGGCGAACCGCCGGTCGTCCTGGCAAACCTGATAGAGCACGACCCGAGCGCCCTCATGTTCGGGGTCGACCGCCAAGACCTGCTCCAGCACCTCGCGTGCGCGGTCATTGTTCTCATCCAGAAACTCAATGAATCCCGCCAGGTGGAGCAGGTCGGGATGCTCCGGGAACGACCGCAGTTCCGACGCAATCAGATCGCGCGCTTCATCGACCCGCCTACGGTCGAGCAGCATCCGGGCGCGACCGATAGCAGACTCCAGTGACCGCTCGTCAGACTTTTCCGTCATGGGTCTTGCATACGATCCGAATACCGGGATTGCGAGAGTGCCGGGTCATCGCATCAATTGCGCACGGCTCACGCCGCGTCGAATCCCAGGCCTCTACGCAGGACGAAAAGCAGGACCAACACGACAATTTGCGCGGCCCCACCGAGAACAAACACCAGCGTGCCGATCTTCCATGGCCGTGGCGAATCAAGTCCCGATACGGCCATTGCCCGGTAGTACGGTCGATACCTCAGATAGACCAGCGCCAGTATAAGGAGCCCGGCGCCGTGAAGCGCGTATCGTCCTACAGTACCCGATCCTTCGCGTTGACCCTCAATGGTGAACAGATCCGGAGAGTTGACGATGACGAACATCAGAGTGACCGTCGCTACCGCAATGGCGACGAATATCCAGGCGTCCCGACCAAGCCGTCCCAAGCGCTTCGCATTGATCGCCATGATTATGCCGACAGCCACGGGCCCGCTCAGCGCCATGACGAATGCGCAGCCGACCGAATAAAGCGGCGCCACCGCCGATTCAGGCGCGAGGGTCGGTGTCAACAAGTTCTGGCGGCGCGGTTCCTGGTCGGCCATCTGACCCCAACATGATCGATCGAGATTGTCGCGGTGCAACCCGCCATCTGAGCCACTTACTAAATTCCTGTTTCACCTTCAAAGGTGATGGGTCTGTTACTTCAACCTTAGCCATCTGTGCCGTTAACTGCAAAACCGATTGACCGTTGCGGGTTTCGCTCCAGCTTTCGGGACTGGGCCGCCGAGTGCACCGAGGCACCCCGCGAGGTTTGCGAATTCGCGCTTGCCCACGTAGAAGTGGTCCCCGATTTTTGAACAACGCGCTCAGGTGGTCGATTAGCCGCAGAAGGCAATCGACATGGCAAAAAGGAGACAGTATTCCGCCGAATTCAAGGCGAAGGTGGCGCTGGCCGCGATCCGGGGTCCGACATCGTTTTCGGAGGACGTATTCCCGAGCACAGGCCAAGCGATGCACACGACATCCTCGGTGTCTGGAAAGTCGTTTCCGATGCGTCGGAGATGCGTCGCCTGCCCCTTTCCGCGAGCGATCTGTTCGACTCGCTGCGCAATCGGCACGCGACCGTGCTCGCCGGTCGTCCGGAAAAATCGCCAGGGAGTTTCAAGACGCGGCCCAATCGGGTCGGCGCTATCGAGTTTGTCGCTCCCGAGGCCGTCCTTGGCACCCTATCTCGTGGATATGAAATCTATCGCGGTCTCGAATCGCCGTTTCACCGCGCGGTTTTCATGCACTCCCTGGTGTCCGAGGTTCACCCGTTCGAAGATGGGAAGGCCAGAGACTCTCGATTCCCAAGTGCTGAAGTCCAGTCCTATTCAGTCTCCCTGAGCGCTCGTTCCGATTCCGCCCGATAGGGCATGCGCCTCGACCTCCCAGACCGCCAGGGACACCACGACGCCATTGCGCTCGGCAAGCGTTCCACCGTCGCCACCAGTCAGTTGCCCATCGACCAATGGCGTGCGGTTATCGGCGATTCGACACTGGCCGGTTCTGCGGTGGTCGCCGTCACGCGGCCAAGATTTTCATACCAGCCGATTTCGCCCTGGTTCCGCGAGGCATAAAGCGCATCCGGATCGCCGTCACCGTCCACATCCGCGGCACCGAGGCGCTCGATCCCGTTCAGGCCGCCGATGTTTCGCCGGCCCGAAAACAGCCCGCTGCCCAGGTTCTCGGACCATCCCAGGGATTGGCCCCAGCGTGCCGAGTGCAGCAGGTCCGGATCGCCGTCGCCGTCGAAATCCACAATCCGGGCGGAGACCTTCTCGTTGCCATGCAGCCAGAGCACCTCAACCAGCCGTTTTCCGGAAAAAGCCCCGCCACCCAGGTTCTCGTACCAGGCAATCGCGCCGTCGACTTCGGAAGCGATCACCACATCCGGGTCCCCGTCGCCGTCCACATCCGCGGTTCTTATCCCGCTGGCGCCCTGCGTGTTGATCGACTGCGTGCCGGAGAACCTGCCCCCTCCGAGATTCGCCCGCCATACCAGGGCGTCCGGGACAGAGGAGGCGTACAGCACGTCCACGTCGCCATCCGCATCGAGGTCCTCGGTGTGCGCGGCTCCGATCCACTCGACGCGCGTCTCGATCGCGTGCGCGCCAAGGGCAAGGGGCGAGAACGAACCACCCAGGTTTTCGAGCCAGGCCAGTTGGCCGTCGTAGGCCGAACCGGCAACGACATCAAGATCGCCATCGCCGTCCAGGTCCGCCGTATCGATGGAAGCCACGCCCCAGCCGTTGGTGACGATGGCGCCCTGGGCCGAGAACGCGCCGCCACCGAGGTTGCGATACCAGGCGATGTCGTCATCGTCCGGGGAAGCCGCCAGGACATCGGCGCGCCCGTCGCCGTCGAGGTCCGCGGCGTGCAGCAACGCGGCGCGGGTAAACGGAGCGATGACCTCCCGGTTCGGAAAGGCCCCGTCGACGTTCTCGAACCAGGCGAGTTCGCCGCTCCCCTGGCTGGCGACGATCAGGTCGGGATCGCCATCGCCGTCGAGATCTTCGGGGACCAGGTCGATGGCGCCTTCGCCTTCCAGGGAAACGGTGTGCGCTGCGGAGAATGCCACCTCCGTTCCGGGGTCCGACATCGGCGTGCCCGTCACGGCCACGGAAGGCGGTCCCTGACCGGCCCGATTGTGCGCCGCGACGCTGATCTCGTAGGCCGCCCCGGGGGCCAGCGCATGGATCGTGCAGCCATTGCCGAGGTCCGACGCGCACGACCGGCTCTCGCCTCCGGCCTGCGGCACGGCCGTCGCCACATAGGCGGTAACCGGCGAACCGCCATCGTCGGCGCCGGCGATGTCTTCCCAGGTAACCCAGAACTGGCCGACGCCTTCCACAACCCGCACGTTGGCGGGCGCGGCCATGGGCTCGGTCACCATTCCGAGATTCCCATACCAGGCCACGCCGCCTCGATGGGGCACCAGCAGGTCCAGCCTGCCGTCGCCGTCGAGGTCCGCGGCCACGACGGACTGCAGCGTTCCGGCATTCGACTGAACGACACGTTCGCTCGAAAAATACCCGTCTCCGTAATTCTCGAACCAGATGAGCGTACGCGTTTCATCGGTGAGCGAGTAGAGGTCCGGATCGCCGTCACCGTCAAGGTCCGCGGGAAAAACCGTCCAGGTTCTGTTTGTGTTGGCCGCGATGAGGCGGCGTGGCGAGAATGAGGCATCCCCGAGGTTTTCGTACCAGGCAACGTTTCCGTCGTTGAAGTGGAAACTGCCCCGGTAGGTGGTGAGGAGGTCCAGGTCACCGTCACCGTCGAGATCCGCCGGCTCGACATGGCTGATGAGGTCGGCCGTGATTGTGCGCGCCTCGGCAAACGAGCCGCCGCCGAGGTTTTCGTGCCAGGTCACCTCACCGTCGTGCGCGCCGACCAGCACATCGGGGTCGCCGTCACCGTCGAGGTCCGCCGCGCGCGCCGTATGCAACGGGTTTCCGGGACTCGAGATCGTGCGCCGTTCGGAGAAGCTGCCGCCGCCCCGGTTTTCGAACCAGGCCGCTTCGTTGTCCGCATCCCAGACGACGAGCAGGTCCAGGTCTCCGTCGCCGTCAAGGTCCACGGCGGGTTGCGGCGACCCGACGTTCACGCCGAGACGGGAGATGAGGCGCGGCGGACCGAAGGTGCCGTCCCCCCGGTTCTCCAGCCACGCGAACCCGTTGTCGCCGTGGGCGGTGAAGAACACATCGACATCGCCGTCACCGTCCAGATCCGCCGCGGAGACCGAGTCCGCGTACGCAGCATCCGTCGTAATGATCCTCTGTCCGGAAAACTCACCGTCACCCAGGTTCTCGTACCAGGAGATCACGCCGGGGTCTTCCGAGGAAAGAAGAACGTCCAGATCGCCGTCGCCGTCGATGTCCGCCGCATTCACGTTCAGCCTGCGGCCGGCGTTGGGGTCGATCGACCGGGGTGGCGAAAAGCCCGTTTCCGCGCCACGTTCGGGCAATGAGCGCGTCCCGGCTACGATGCCCGTCGACAGGTTGGTGAGATGTCCCGTGGGGTTCATCAGCAGGCTCATGGCCGAGAGGCCCTCCACCGGGGTGATGAGCAGCCGCCACTTGCCCGCGCCGATGCCCAGCTTGCCGTCCAGTTCCAGGTCGCCGGATTCCAGTTGCGGCGCGTCGAGCGTGCGCGATACGTAGGGCGGCACCGAGAGCCGCACGCCCTCGCCCGGAACCCGTCCCTTGTCGTCGATCCCGACGATGCTGACCTCCAGGGTCTCCTGCGTGTGGTTGGTCAGGCGCAGCAGGCTGCGTTGCCGCGCGTTCCTGCCCGGGTTGAACACGGGCACATGGAGGTAGTTGCCTTCGCGCGGGGCGAGATCGTGCATGGCGGTGAGAAATCCGTCCCGGGTGCGGATGTAGGCAAGCACCTCGATGTCCAGGTCGCTTTCGAACCGGAGCCGCCAGTCCCCGTCGCCGTGGCTCGCCGAACCGTGCAGGCCCTTCTCCGGATTGCCCATGGCCAGGTCGTCGGAGTTGAAGTGCACCGTCTCACCGCCCGCGATCTCGAGCGTCAGCGGCGGGTAGCCCCACCCTTCGTCCTCCTGGGGATGAACGAGTATCTCGCCGGATTCGGCGCTCCGGTTGATGACGCGGACGAATCCCTGCCGTACTTCGTCTCTCTCCGACGGGAAAAAAGGCACCTGGATTTCCGCCGTTTCTCCGTTCGTGACGGCGAAGGCCCGTGGCTGCTCACCGGTACGATGCACGGGCGCCTCGGCATAAACCGCACACAGGGCCACAACGCCAGCCAACGCTGCGCCCAATCGCACAAACGAACCGCCATCGAAGATCCTGCGAGACATCATCGCGATGTCTGCGCGACTGTAGTGCGCTTTGGGCTTTCGCTCCGCATTCGAGCGTCAGCGCCGTGGATCTCATACCAGGCGATCCTGTGGTCGTAGGTAGCGGTGACGATGTCCATTTCCTTTTCGCCATGCCAATGGGCTCCTATGCCGATTGGCGACGCCTTAACGTGTTGTTCAAGTTTCCGGTGCCACTTCTGTGAGCGACCGGTCAGCAATTATGGGCCAACAAAAGCGCCCGGAACTCAAACGAACCGAAATTCGCTCCGGTCTCCCTCCCTCGCTCAAGATACGCTCGGGTCAAGGACTCGGTTCGGTCTGATCGTCGAATTCCAGATCGGGTGCTTTGATCTGCCCGATAGCGTGACGTTTGAGAGGCTTGTGCCCGCCAAGCACGTTCCGTGCGACGGCCTGGATCATTGCGTCGATCAGCGCGTCATCGCGAGCGGGGAGCAACCCTCTTTCCTCGTGGTCCTTCCATGCCTGCATGGTCTTCTCGGCGATGGTTCGACACCGCGACAGCGTCATCGCCAAGGGGATGCGGGCCGCACTCGAAAACTTCTCGATTCTGCGCCGGTCAAAGGCGAAAAAGTCTTTGCTTCCGCCAAATCCCAGCGCGAGGTCGTCGTCTCGCAAATGCGGGATTGTAGAGACAAAGTCATACGCGGGGCTCAGGGCGGGCGGGTTTGTGCCGGCGTATAGCAGGGTCCAGTTTTTCAGGTGCATGTCGCCGTTGCCGATCAAAGCCGAAAACATGACGCGATCCACGAAATCAGCGACGGATTGCTGCCCCGACACCGTGGCCAGAACATCCGCGATGTTGGCGTAACTGTGCCCGGCATACTTGGCTTCCGGGCGAACGCCGAACACCTGTGCGAAGTCCTCCATGTGCACCCGGCCACCGTCTTTGCGGTCGAATCTCTTGACGGCGAAGGCGTCTCCCTCAACTTCCCGAACCTCATGCGGCAGTCCGGCAATGCTCTTCATCGGCACGACCTCAACGTGGGGAACCGGAATCCCGACCTTTTTCGCGAGTCTCATCATCGCGTACTCGTTCTCCGGCAACCTAGCCCATCCCCCTTTTGCGGGCAGCTTCAGTATCCAGGAACCGCCGGCGCCCGTTGCGGGAACGGTGAGGGTTCCGTTCGCCCCGGCAAAGGCCGAAAGTTTGAGTTGGACGCCCGCCAGGGAAAACCGCAACGCGGTGCCGCTGAACATGGCGTCATCCATGCGTACCGTTGACGGCCAGGGCTGCGACGCCCGGACCACCTTCACCGCTCCCGGCAAGTCTTCTCCAAGCGCCCCAAGCAAAGACAACTGGTCGTTCGGGTCGACGTTCGCCCGTCTGGCCAATAGCTGTTTCAAGGGGCCTTCGGGGAGCAGGTTCTCGAAGAATGGCGGCAGGTGCCCCGGGTAGACGCGGACAGCAGTGGATACCTTTCCGCCGGGCAGTTCATAACACTGGCTCAGGATGGGCCTTCGCTGCAATTCGGCGTACGCCTCGCCGATCGTGAAAAGAATGCCTCCCCCGGCCGCCCGCATGATGCGCCCGACGGGGACTTCGCCGAGCCAGACATCCACGGCATTCAAACGATGTGGTTGACGCCCCTCAGCCATCCCGGTACGCCTCCGAGGAAAACACGGGGGCCTGCAAAGCGCTCTGCCCGTCCGGATTGGTCAAATCGTGCACGAGCGCGTTGACGGTCGGGGTCAGTGTACGCGGAACCAGAACCAGGTCGAGGCCGAGCGCGAGAAGCAGCTCGTAGAGCGTATCGAAACGGGGCATCAACTTCCCGCGTTCGATGTCGGAGAGGTGCTTCTGCGTGAGTCCCGCACGTTGCCCGGCTTCGGTCTGGGTCCAACCTTGCTCGGCCCGAGCCTGTCGTATCGCCTCTCGGACGCTGTGGGGCAGCATGTTGTAGTGCGGCATAGCTGATGCCATCCTTTGTTATGCCTTATTCGTGTCGAATAATATAATATAGAGGATATTCCGAATAGAGGTTTCGGAAGGTGAACGCTCGATGGCGAAGGGGTCTCCGTCCTGGGCTACAGCCTTCCCACGGCAGCGCCAGGGGCGGGGTCCAGCGCCGTCCCCGTGCGTAGTTCAGGGACTTGGACGAGGCCCTCCGGGACGAGGCGTTTTCGCGCCGCGTGGAGCGTGAGCCGCGCCGGTGCCGCCAAGGGCGTTACCTCCTTCGCCGAGCATCTCCTCAAGCAGGTGTGGCGGACTGTCCAGCAGCCTGATCGCGTACCGCAAGCTGCGCCCCTTTCCCGTTGCCGTCATGGCGCCCATGCGGACAAGCCCGGCAAGATCCCTGGTTGCCGTGGCGCTGGAGGCCTTGGTGATGGCCCTGTAGTTCCTGGGGGAAAGCCCGACCTGGAAGCCCTTCGAACCCTCTTCAAGCATGCGAAGCGCCGCCTTGCGCTGGCGGGGGTTGAACCTGCCCCCGAACTGGTCGAGGAAGCGTGTCTTGCCCAGCACGAAGCGCACCTCCCGCAGAGCGATGGACTGCGATCGGAGCGCTGTCTCGGAGAAGTAGTACAGAAACGGGTCGACATTCATGCCGTCCCGCCCCGCCCCGTCCAGCGCGGCGTAGTAGCCGGCTCGGTCCTCGTTGATGGCCGTCGCGAGGCAGGACAGCGTAGGGCGGCCCAGCGCTTGTGAGATGGCCATGTCGGACAGCGCCCGGCCAACGCGTCCGTTGCCGTCGTCGAACGGGTGGATTTTTTCGAACCAGAGATGCGCCACTGCCGCGCGCGCCAAGCCGTCAATGTCCCCCCTGGAGCCGTTGAACCACTCAATGAAACGATCCATCTCAGCAGGCACCCTGTCCGAAGGCGGGGCTTCGTAGTGGACCCGGGTGCCTTTGGGGCCATAGGGGTTGCCGCTGACGATGCTCATCGTCTCCGGCCCGCGCCGATACCTGCCGCGTTGAAGCGAACTCATCCGTCGCCCGGCGAGCGCCATGGCCTGCCAAGCGCCAAGTCGCTGCTGGCTCAGGGGCGCGTCCCAGTTGCGGCGGACATCCACGATCAGGGAGACTGCGCCGTCCTCCGCATCCCCCGCCTCCTGCGGCGGGCTTTCGGACAGGCGCCCCATGACGTTGAGGAGGGAGGAGCGGACGGAGTCTCTGTCGAGGGACTCGCCCTCGATCGCGTAGGAGGCAATGGCCTCGGAAAGCATCAACTCAACGGCAAGATCGGCCCGGCAGTCGGCTTCGCCGACCTCGACCCGTCCCACAAGCTCGGCGTCAGCCGACACAAAAAGGGACGACGCGCCCGCCAAGCGGTCTGCGTCAAATTGAAACTTGGGCCAGTCAGGACGTTGCCAAATCCACATGATGAGTAGGTTGAACCGGCAAATTAAATCAAATAGTAGCCAATTTTGATTGGATTTTCACTCTGGGCTGGTCGGCGTCTTCGATGCGGAAGCCATATGCAAGACGCAAAGCGGAATGATCGGTGTAGATTATGAGCCATCTGCCGCTCGCCGCTCTTTCGGTTCTGACGTTTACGGTGCCGGAGCTGGCCGAACGGGCCTGGCTCGAAATCAGGTGATCTCTCACGGGATCCGTGGGTTCGAATACCACAGAACCCGAGGCTGGGTGTTTGCAAACACGCGTCAGGACGTACGATAACACCGAACCGTGATGGTCGTTTTTAAGAGCGGCTGAGTTTGTTGGGGGCCAGATCGGCTGAGCGGAGTTTTCGGCTGACGTCCCGAAACACGTTGTCAAAGGGGGGCAGGTTGCTCATCTGTTGAGCAAGGCGTTGCTCCCAAAGACGGCGCAGGCGTTCTTCTTTGGTGGCAACGTCCTCCAAGACACTCTCGGCCGAGCGCCCCCTGAAGGCCAGCTTTTCTTCGAATTCGGACTTCAGCCCGGGAAGCCAAAATTCCCCGTGCTCCAGCAGGAACCACAGATCGTACAGATCCCGAGGTTGATTTCTGGCCCGATCACTCAACGCAGCGATTTTCTCGACGACAATTTCCTCAAGACTGTACGACTTGACAGTGGTGCCTTCAGGCAGGTCGTCAAATTTCTCGTATTGACGAAGGATCGGGCGATCGATTAGCGGGAAACAGATTTTCTCGTCAATGGTGATGTCGACCTTTACATCGTTGGTTGTCGGCAACGGCCCCTGGTATTCCAGGTAGAACGTGTGGTTGTTGCGGCCTTGCCGGCGAGCTTCCCGGCCAATCCGGAAACGCACCCCGCTGGCGGACTCGACCGCAGCGTAGATGTCTCGGAAGCCCGCCTGGATGTCCTCAATGACAAGCGGGCCTGTCAGCGTGAAATCCATATCCTCCGAAAACCGGTAACCGATGAACCAGCACCGCCTCAGTGCAGTGCCGCCCTTGAACGCCAGGCGATCACGCAACGGGTGCTCTGCGAGTCCGTTCAAAAACCAGGCGAGGACGTAGTCGCGTTCAATGACGGCCTCGGGAATTCGCCTGCCGCTCTCGACTGCGAGATCGTTGGCGATCAAGGATATGTTTCGTTGGGGAATCATCAGCCATACCTCACGGCATCGAGTTCTTCCGGCGAGACGTTCAGTTGCAGGCGCCACCGCGACAGGTGCCTCCCCTCACCGGGCATCAGCGGGTCCAGGCGCTGGTACGTGTCGGTTAACTGCGCACGCAATTCGTCCAGCGTGTCGTTATTTGCCAGCCGGTACAGATCAAGCAGATATCCCAACCGCCGGATGACGGCGCCAACGCCCAAACGCGTGGCGTATTCGACAAGGCGCGGCACATTCATGGCCTCATGCTGCATCCACAGTCCTTTGGCCACCTCCGTGATGCCTCCGAGAAAGGCGGGGTGCCGCAATCCGTCAACGACCGTACGCTCCAGATCGCTAACCACGGCGCATTGCTCCTTGTTCACCCAGTGCTTCATGGTCCCGAATACCTGGGAATCGCGAAGCTGTGTGAACTTGAACGGATAGCCACCCACGATTTGTGACCGCAGTCGTTTCGTGCAGGAGACATGCACCCTCAGAACCGGTTGCGTCACCATGCGATGGATTTCGAATGCCGTGCCGTGCGAGATGTAATATGGGTTTGATTTGACCATCTCGTGTGCGATCAGGCGGGGGTCGTCAACGAACTCGCTCGCCCGACCCATCGAAAACGGGACCAGGTTGTACAGCCCGGGCTTGAGCCGTGTCATCACACCGCGCCGGCACGCCTTGTGCACCAGGTTTCGACACGAAGCCGGCGGCAAACCGGTGATCGACGCCACATCGGGTATGGCAAACGTCGTACGGTTCTGTTCGTTCAGTTCGGTGACCAGTTGCGCAACCCGTGGCCCCATCGTCTTGAACGTTGAATTATATTTTTTTCTCATTTCATTTCTTTTATAGAAATTTATCTGTCATGTATTATACTCATTTCAATTTTCGTCTGTAGTATTGCCCGCTCGACACGGCTGGCGATGTCCGGCGCTATACTGCGTTCGGGTGTTAAACGATGACTGCAATGCACGACACGATCATTGAGGCCATTCAATAACGGAGAGTGCTGGAGCTGAATTGCCATCCTGGTTGGCGCATTGTTGAGCCGCACGCCTATGGACGAGACGCGAACAACGAACCTGCGTTGCGGGCGTATCAGGTATCGGGGGCCAGCAATGGCGAATCTGCCGAAGGATGGCGCCTCTTCCCCCTGAGCAAGATCCTCCAATTGCGTTTTTGCGGTGGGCAGAGTTTCGTCTGTCCACGTGACGACTATGCGCGCTACGACGGCGCACTCTCCGGCGGGGTCGTCGAACAGATTTAACCCTCCACACCACCGGGCAGGATTCCCGACAGGCGGGCCAACCGGACGGGCACGGCTGAAAAGTCGGCAGGTGCTGCGGGTCGACACCCGCAACCGCCGCCGTCAGGTTGTTGCGGGCCCCTTGTGGCACCTCGTCCAGGTCGCCCGAGGATTCCATTATGGAGGACTCTCATTTCGCGTCGGGCACTGGTGACCGCCGGCATCCGCAAGTGGCTGGTTGTGCGATTGCGCAGTGGATAGAGTGAGGCCGACGTTCGTTACGAGGGAAAGGGAACCTGCGTATGGCCGACTACCGCACCATAGTCCAGGGGCTTTCAAAAGCGGAACTCCATATCCACATCGAAGGTTCCCTGGAGCCCGAGATGATGTTCGAGCTGGCGCAACGGAACCGAGTGTCTTTGCCTTACGACAGCGTCGAAGCGGTCCGGCGGGCGTACGATTTCACCTGCCTGCAGGACTTCCTGGACCTGTACTACGCCGGCATGCAGGTGCTGCGGGAAGAGGCAGACTTCCACGACCTGGCCGATGCCTATTTCCGCCGGGCGGAAGCGGACAACGTCACTCACGTCGAGTACTTCTTCGACCCCCAGGCACACCTCGAACGCGGTGTGCCCATCGGAACGATCATGGAGGGGTTGATGAGCGCAACGCGGGATGCGCGGGAGCGGGGCACCGGTGTCTCGCTCATTCTGTGTTTTCTGCGCCACCTTTCGGAGCGCGACGCTTTCGATGTGCTGGAAGAGACCGCGGACTATCACTCCGAGATTGTCGGCGTGGGCCTGGATTCCAGCGAAAAGGGAAACCCGCCGTCGAAGTTCGAGCGGGTCTTCGCCGCTGCCCGCGACCAGGGATTCAGGCTCGTGGCCCACGCCGGCGAGGAGGGCCCGCCGGAGTATGTGTGGGAGGCGCTGGACGTTCTGGGTGTCGACCGCATCGACCATGGCAACCGGGCGCTCGAAGACGAGGCGCTCATTGCGCGCCTGCGCCGGGACCGGGTGCCGCTGACGGTTTGCCCGCTCTCCAACCTGAAGCTGGGGGTTGTCGACTCGTTGCCGGCCCATCCGCTGAAGCGGATGCTCGATCATGGGCTGCTCGTCACCGTCAACTCGGACGACCCGGCCTACTTCGGCGGCTACATCAATGAAAACTTCGAGCGAGCCGCGCGGGCGCTCGAACTCACCGAAACCGAACTGGCGACGCTGGCGGAGAACTCGTTCGCCGCTGCCTTCGGAGCTAACCCCGCCTAGCCAAGCAACTCCCTGCCCGGAACCATCTGCGTGGGCGGGCGCCCGGTTCGAAAACGCCGAACGCAGTCAATCGCCGCCTCTGACGCCCATGCGAAGCCAGGCACGCGTGCTGTCAATGCCTTGAAATTCCCACCATAATCCGCCCACGTCGAACCGAATGGAAGCGCGAAACAGCAGCAGTACCGCCGCGCCGGACACAGGGACAAATGCGCTGGATTTCGCCCCGTCCGAAGGCAGCCTGCGTGGCTGCGCTGATTGTTGCCACCGCCGCAACCGCAGACGACGATGCGGGGCCGGCCCATCAATCGGAGCATGCGCACAGCGGCTTCATAGAAACCGTCACGGTAATCGGGACGGCCATCAAGGGCACGCCAATCGACTCCCCTTACGCGGTAGCCTCGATGGACCGTGACCGCCTGGAAGCCCGGGGCTCGCCGACCTGGCCGGATTTCTTCAAGGGGCTCGGCGCCAGCCGCGGCGTGGTCGGTGAGCGTTCCAGCGCCTTCAACTCCAATCAGCACAACACGGTCGCCAGCAGCGTTGGCAATGTGAACCTGCGGGGCCTGGGGGCCTCGCGCACGCTGGTGCTGATCAACGGCCGGCGCCAGGTCTATCTGCCGGCCCGCCTGATCGGCGGCCGTTTCGTGGACATCAACGTCATGCCCCTGATTGCCGTCGAACGGGTAGAGGTACTGAAGGAAGGCGCTTCCGCCCTCTACGGGTCGGATGCCCTGAGCGGTGTGGTGAATTTCGCCACGCGCAAGAACTTCGAGGGCCTGGACCTGTCTGCCGCCCACGAAGCCATCGAGGATGCGGGCAACACCAGGTTCGGGGCCATCTGGGGCCGGGAGTTCGGTGGCGCCCACCTGGTGGCCAGTTTCGAGCACGAGCGCCACCGCCGGCTGGGGGAAAGGGAGCGGCCCTACACATTGGCGGCGTGGCGTCCGGGGCAGCGGGGCGGCTGGTCGTCGTTCGGCAATCCCGGCGCCTACCTGGTGCGGGACGCCGACCGTCATGTCACGGATGTGGTGGTGGACCCCCTCTGCGAGGAATTCGGCGGGGTCGCCGAGCCGGGCACCTGCCGCTACCGCTACCAGTCGTTCTTCGACCTGATCGACGATGCCCGGTTCAACCGGCTGTTCAGTGAACTGAACGGCGATTGGGGCGAAGCCGGCGAGTACCACCTTGAAGCGCTGTGGTCGCGGGTCCGCACGCCCTCCGTCCGCGTTTCTCCCTCTTATCCGTTCGTGACCCTCCTGGGGACCGACGTGCTCGAAATCGCACCGGACCATCCCGGGCGCGTGGCGCTGTGCGACGACTACGGCGCCGGCATCGGCCGCTGTGCCGGTGACGATGCCTGGTACTTTCGCGGGCGCACAATCGGCAATGCCGGTCCGGCGATGGAAGTGGAACGCAAATCCGAAACGTTGCGCCTGGCCGGGTCTTTCGGCGGCCTGGCGACCTTCCTCAACCGCACGCACGACTATGACCTGGGCGTTTCGTGGTCGCGGAGCACGGCGGTCATGACAGATCCCGGAACCTACACCGAGCGGCTGTTTCTCGCCTTCCGCGGCTACGGCGGGCCGGATTGCGGGGTCGGCGTCATCGCCGATTCCGCATCGCCCGCCAAGATGCGCCTGAATCGGGACGACATCGCGGGCCGCGCGCCGGGCCAGGGGGATTGCGAGTACTTCAATCCGTTCAGCAATGCGTTGCTGCACTCGGCGCAATACGGCGCGAGGTTCGAGGACGAAGCCAACCCGACCTATCGGCCGGAACTGGCAAACAGCGACGCCCTCACATCCTGGCTTGGAAACGTACTGGAAAACGAAAGCAGGACCGAATTGCTGGTGTTCGATGGGACGGTCAGCGGCGAACTGATCCACGACGTGCTGAGCTACGCCGTGGGCTACCAGTACCGCCGCTTCGATGCGGGCGCGCGCCCGACGGACGAGAGCAACTTCGAGATTCATCCCTGCCAGGTCCGTTTCGACAAGGGCTGCCCGGAACGGGACCGTTTCGGTCCTTATGCCTTCACGACCACTTACGACCCCTACGACGTGGACCAGACCGTTCACCGTGGGTTTGCCGAACTGGCGTTCGCCTGGGCCGATCATGTGCACGTGCAACTGGCGGCAAACTACGAAGATTACGATGTGGCCAGCAGTTTCGACCCGCGACTCGCGGTGCGCTGGCACATCAACGAGGCCCTGGCGCTGAGGGGTTCGGCGCAGACGACCTATCGGGCGCCATCGGCCGACGAACTGAACGAAGACAAGCTCACTACCCTGGAGTTCGTGGCGCAGACCGGTACCTATATTCCCGTGGACCGAATCGGCGGTGACTACCTTGAGCCGGAATCGGCCTTTACGTACAACCTGGGCGCGATACTGATACTCGACGACGCGCTCGAAGCGACACTGGACTATTGGCATTACCGGTTCGACGATGTCATCGATGCAGCCCCGCACGGCTCCCTGGTCAACCTGTATGCGGATGAGGCAACGCGGCACCTGGTGGCGTCGCGCATGGTCTGCCCCGAGGGGCGTGCGGACCGGATTCTCGCCAGGGGAGGCATGCCCTGTGCGGCCGGCGACATTGCCCGTGTACAGATTCCGCTCCTGAACTGGCCGGGCATCCGCACTTCGGGCATCGACCTGCATTTCAGCAGCCACCTGCCCCTGGGACGGGGAGAACTCGTTCCGGAGCTGGCGGCAGGCTATGTGATCGACTACCGGGTCGAGGCCCTGATCGAGAACGGGCTGCGACTGGAACCGGAGCGCAATGCCGCGGGGCGGCTGAATTTCGGATACAACCTGGCGCCATCGATGCCGAAACTGAAAGTGCGCCTGTCCGCGACCTGGCTGCGCGAAGACTTCGCGCTGTCGAGTCACCTCGGTTACATCTCTTCCTACCGGGATGAAATCCCGAACACCACGGTTCCGCGCATCGACAGCTTCCTCACCTGGGACATGACCCTGCAATGGCACTTGCCGGCGCGCGGGTTGAACCTGGCTTTTTCGGCGCTGAACGTCACCGGCGCCAGGGCGCCTGCCGCCAACCTGGAACAGGGGTTCGACGGGTTCACGCACACGGCCAAGGGCCGGCGGTTCAAGCTGGCGCTCACTTGGTCTGTTGGCGCCTGACCGACGGGCCCGGTCGACAGTCCCCGAAACCGCTGAGTCCGCCGGTCTCACCGGAGCCTGGACTTCGAGCCCTGTTACATCACATCATGAGTTGGTGGCCGCTGCCCGGGCGGCCGGTGGAAGTCAAGCAATCGGCAGAACCCCATGAAACGTCTGGCCGCCCTGATCCTTTACGCGCTCTCCGTTGCCGCACAGCAGCCGGCGGCGGACCCACAACAGGAGCCGCCAGCGGCGCTTGACTGGCTGCCAAGCGTCGAATACCGGTCCGGGCAAGATATCGGGCTCATGGCGCGCGTCCACTTCGCAACCCATACCCCGGACTTCGACCGCGCCCGCGCGTTCTACCGGATGCTGGGTTACACGGAGGGCACGAGCGGGTTTCCCCTGACGAATACGCACGCGGTGGCGCGGGCGCTGGGCATGTTCGATGTCTGTCAGTACGAACTCGCCGCGGGGGAAGTGATGCGGCTGCCCGCCAGCCCGTTCGGCGCAAACATCGATCTGCTTCAGTTCATTACGCCCTTCAATGACGATCCGCCCTACGAGTTACCTAATCACCTGGGCATGGCTTATGCCGCGCTGCTCACCACGGACCTGGGCAGCGATTACGAGTTCCTGAAAAGCCGGGGTGTGGAGTTCCTCTCGGAACCCTACGGCAGCCCCGGCGACCGGTTCGTGTTCTTCCGCGATCCCGACGGCGTACTCTACAAGCTGTTCGAAACCGCGCTGCCGCAAGGAGACCCGGAAAGAAACATGCATCTGGAGGCCATGCCCTACATCGGCGTCAACGTCAGCGATTTCGAACGGTCCCTGGCCTTTTACCGCGCGTTGGGTTACACGCAATCGAACCCTCTGCCCGAGTCGGGCACTCTCGAGGAGGCCCGTGCGTACGGCCTCGACAAACCGTTCCGAATCAAGGGCGCGGACATTGCCATCGACCGGGGGGACCGGCACGCCCTGCGCCTGGTGCAATGGGTCGAGCCTTATGACGACGAGCCGCCGTATCCGCCCCCCATCAACCACATCGGTATCAACCGCATTGCCCTGGTCGTGCCCGACCTCGACCGGGCGGTCGCCATACTGAAGGAACAGGGCGTGCCCTTTCTATCCGAAGTCGCGCCCTGCTGTTCGGGCACGGGCGAGGACACCTCGGGCATCGTCCACGCCATCGACCCGGATGGCGTGTTCCTGGAACTGGTTGGCCGCATCGCCCGTCGCGGCCCACAACCGCAGCCACCCGGTTGCCCGCCGCTCCAGATCAAGCATCGCGGCCACCTGGCGCTGCCATGAAACCGTTCCCGGACATGCTGGCCACAGGGCGCCTGATCCTCCGTCCACCCACCGCGGCGGATGCCGACGACGTGCTGGCGGCGGTGACCGCCTCATACCCGGAACTCCACCGCTGGATGGAGTGGGCGCGCGGTCCGTACGGCATCGATCAGGCACGGCAGTTCTGCGCCGATGCCAGGGCCGCTTTCGACGACGGACGGGATTTCAACGGACTCGTGACCCTTGCCGATGACGACACCGTCATCGGCGCCGTCGCGATACTGCTCAAGGACGAGGCCGTGCCGAGCTTCGAAATCGGCTACTGGCTGCACACCGGATACACCGGCCGCGGTTATGCCACCGAGGCGGCCGGCGCCATGACCCGCCTCGCGTTCGAGGAGGGTGGCGCCAAGCGGGTGGCGGCGCGCGTGGACGAACGCAACAGCCGTAGCGCGGCGGTTGCGGAACGCCTCGGATTCGAACTCGAGGGCACGCTGAAATCGCACCGCCGCGACAACGAGGGGCGCCTCAGCGGCACCCTCATCTACGCCATGACCGATCTCGGTTCACTAGCCGCACCTATTCACGAATGAACTACTGCGGTCGTCAATAGCAGCGAAAACACAGTGCGTGCTCCCTCCGCGTGCTCAACGTGCTGTAAGCACGCCTGCGCGCGCTCCAGTCCGCGCCACCCTGTGTTTTCACTACTCTTGCCAACCTCGCTACGTCCATTCATGAATAGGTGCGGCTAGCCCCGCCATGTAAAAGCTGAATGGGGGTGCCGGGTTCCCGGCGGCTCACGGGCGGTTCACAATTGACCGCGACCGTTTTTCGACCTGGCGCATCCAACAGGATATGTCCCGCTTCAAGAGCATAGAACTCGATGCCGGTGTAGTCCGCCGGTTGAAGAAGGGCGACCGCAAGGCCCAGGAGGTCACCTACCGCGCTTTCGCAAACGCCGTGTACACACTGGCCCGGCGGGTGCTGCGGGATCCGGCCGCGGCGGAGGAAGTGATGCAGGATACCTTCGTCGACGTTATGAGCAAGGCACATTCACTGGCCCGGGACACGGCCTTCCCGGCCTGGGTGCGCTCCATTGCGATGAACCACTGCCTGATGCGGCTGCGCTCGCCCTGGTACAGGCGGCGCGAGGCACTGGAGCGCGACGAGCGGTCTACGGCCAGTGATGCGACAGATCGGGCGGTGGACGTCGACCAGGCGCTCGCGAAGCTGTCGAGCACGGCGCGCATGGTGGTGTGGATGCATTGCATCGAAGGGTTCACCCACGAAGAGATTGGCCGCGCATTCGGCTACACCGCGAGTTTTTCCAAGACGCAACTGGCGCGGGCGTATTCGGCGCTGGCCGATGCACGTTTCGGCGCCACGGAGCAGAACGATGAACCGGCAACGAACAGGGCTTGCCGTGCTTGACGGCAGGCCGAAGACACCGGAGCAGCGGCGGCGGGCCATCGAATCCGAGTTAAGGGCCTTGCCGGAGCTGGAGGCGCCCGCAACGGTGTGGGCGGAGGTCGAGAAGCGCGTCCATGCGCGGGGCCGACGGCAACGTGCGTTTCTGAAACGGGCGTTTGCCGCAGGAGGCATTGCCGCCGCTGCGGCAGCGCTGTCGATCGTAGCCTTCCTGTCGGACGGGGTCCTCGGGCCGGTGGACAATATTCCCGAGCCGGCGGTTCCTCAACTGGCGAACCCGAGTGCGCCGGCGACGGCTCCCGAGCGACTGCTGGGCGAATTGATGGAACGGTCACGGCTGGCGGAAACCCGCCGCCGCTCCCTGCCCGCCTCGGGGGGTGCGAGGCTTGCGGCTGCCCTTGGGGCGGAAGCGCCAGGATCTGCGGCGCCGGAATCGTCCGTGCAAGGCACGTGGCTGCAGGGAACCGAAGCCCGGCGCCTGCTTGCGGCGCGGATCGCTTCGGTGGACGCATCGCTGAACCGGCTGGCCGCGGTCGGGCCCGCCGACCCGGCGGCGCAGGAGCGGCTCTGGCGGGAACGGGTGGAACTGATGGACACACTCATGCGTGCCGAACAGGTACAGCGCGAGGAATTCATCCGCCGCGCGGTTTATTGACAGGCGGCGGTCGGGCAGGCGTTGCCGTCCGCCAGCCGTTTGCCAGGCGTTGATTGGCCAAGTGTTAAAAGTTACAGACTGAAGGAGCAGACTTTGTGAAATACCTAATTCTTTCCGCAATGCTGCTGGCAGCCGCCGGCGCCTGGTCCGCTGACGAGCCTGGCGGCGAAGACAGCGCTACCCAAGAGTCGCAGGATGCGGCGGAAACGGCGCTCAAGCATCTTTCCGAGGCGCGCAGGGCGTTCGACGATGCAATCCGGCAGGTCGAATCCATCGAGTTCCGCCAGGTATTCGACAACGGCGCCATGCTCGGGGTGGTCATCCGGGATGACGAAGCCGGTGTGCGGGTCGTCGGCGTCACGCCCGACAGCGGCGCGGAGGTCGCCGGCATACTGGCTGACGACGTGATCACGGCCATCGACGGGAAGGCGCTTGGCGACAAGGCGCGTCCGGCCAGGGCACTGCGTCGGGTGATGGATGACGTCGAGCCGGGCGAAACCGTCCGGATCGTCCTGGCCCGGGGCGGCGAAGAGCGCGAATTCGAGGTGGAGGCAATGCGACGGCCCCATGCAGCCGGGCCGTTCCATTGGCGCGGTGGCGATGCCGACTTTTCCATGTTTCCCGAGGCGGGCAAGCATGTGCGGGTGTTCCGCGACCGCGCTGTGGCCGCAGCCCACGGCAAGGGCGGCCTGCAACTGGTGGATATCGGCGAGGACCTTGGCAAGTATTTTGGTGTCGATGCCGGCGTGCTGGTTCTCAACGTTCCGCCAGGTAGCGCACTCAAGCCCGGCGACATCCTCCGCCGCATCGACGATGCCGACATCGGCAACGCGAACGAAGCCTATCGCCTGCTGGCCGAACTCGAGGCAGCGGGGGAGGCGACGGTGCGCCGGGAGAATCGCAGCCGAACCGTGGGAGTCGAGCCGCTCGAAGGGCTCTTCAAGCGGGCGTACAGGATCATGCTGGATAGATCGGACGGCGACGAAACGGCGCAGGAAGAGGAGGTCGAGATCGAAGTCGAGGTGGAGTAGGGCGTGCGCTATGCCTGACCGGCGCGGCCCGTGACCGCTTCCTGTTCCTGCGCAAGCCGCTCGCGGTACGGTTTCAGCCCGTAGACCAGCAATGCCACGCCGACCGGCGTCAGCGCGGCGCTGACGATGGCGAGCGAATAGGGCAATGCTTCCTCGTAGCCGAACACGTAATCGGTGATCATTGCCGTAAAGGCGGGGCCGAGGGAAAACCCGGCAAGCACGGCAACCAGCATGAAAAGCGCCGTAAACTGCGCCCGCATCCGGTTGGGTGCGATGATCTGCATGATGGTGGGCGGCAGGCCCTGTGCCGAAGCCAGTATGAAACTGAGCAGTGCCAGCATGACCATGCCGGAGATTCGCCCCGGCGCAAGGGGCGCAAGAATGGAGATCGGAATCATGATCGCACCGCAGATTGCCGCCGCGCGCATTTCCGCATCGCGGTAGCCCCGATTGGCGAGCCACTCGGCGAACCAGCCGCCGAAATAGGGTCCGGCGGTACCGAACACCAGCAGCGCGAGCCCGTAGATCACCCCGGCCTCGGCGATGGTGTAATCGTAGGTGCGGCGCAGGAATTCCGGCACCCAGATCAGGAAGGCGCTGATGACAGTGCCGGTCATCAGGAACCCGCCGAAGTGGGCGACGATGAGGCGGCGGTTGTCGCGGAGAAACTCCCAGATCTCGCCGAACGGAACCGCTTCCGCCTTCACGGTTTCGTGGGAGCCATCGTAGGCGAACTGCCGGCGCGGTGGTTCGCGGACGGTCATCATCAGGGCGAGGACGACGAACCCGGGTATGGCGACGACGATGAAGGTCATCTGCCAGCGGTGCATTTCCCCGATGATGGGAAGGTCGAGCATCCCGGGGCCGCTGAGCATGGCGACCACCGCGCTGCCGGCCAGGAGCGCGAGCCCGGAGCCGGCATACAGGCCCATTGCGTAAACGCCGATCGCCCGGGCCAGCTTCCTGGGCGGAAAATAGTCGGCCATGATCGAGTAGGCGGCCGGTGACAGGGTGGCTTCCCCGACGCCCACCCCGATGCGCATCATGAATAGCTGCACGTAGGTTTTCGCCAGCCCGCAGGCCGCCGTCATCAGGCTCCAGATGACGATGCCGATGGAAATGATGGCTTTTCGATTCTTCCGGTCGGAAAGCCTTGCGATCGGTACGCCGAGAATCGAATAGAAGACGATGAACGCAAACCCGGCGAGCAGGCCGATCTGCGTATCCGTCACGCCGAGGTCCCGCTTTATCGGTTCCACGAGCAGGCTCAGGATCTGCCGGTCGACGATGGCGACGATGTAGGCGAACATCAGCACGCCAACGACGTACCAGGCGTAGGGGCCGCCGCCGGTCAGCTTCTCCGGCGGTCCCGAGTCGATCGACGCCCTGTTGTCCTGCGGCGTCATGGAGTTCCGGTCAGCGCGTTGGCATCGGTCTGCCGTTGTGCCCTGGTTTTTGCCCGAGAGTGCCCGGTGACGGGCTGAATGCCCGATGCCCTTGTCATCATGCCGTTCCCGAATTGACCGGTGCGGGGTCGTAGCACCGGTTTGCGCCATACGTTGCGGGTTCGTCGGTTTGCGGTCAAGTACGGTCAGGGGCAGACTGGAATCAATGACGAACAACAGGTTTGCTGGCATGCTCCGCCGACTGGCAAGGTACTCGCGAGACGAAAATTCATGAGCGTTGAAGCCCGGCTCCGTCGGGTGGAAGCCGCCGAACAGATACGGCTGTTGAAGGCGCGCTATTGCGACCTGTGCGATGCGGGCTATCCGGCCGATGAACTCTGCAACCTGTTCACGGAGGACGGCGTCTGGGACGGAGGCGAAATGGGCGTTTTCGAGGGGCGAGATGCCCTGCACCGTTTTTTCAGCCGGATGCCCGACATCATGTCCTTCGCGATCCACCATGTTACGAATTCGGCCGTCGAGGTGAACGAAGACGCAACGAGCGCCCGGGGGCGCTGGTACCTGCTGCAGACCGCCACGGTGAAAAAGACCAACGAGGCGGTCTGGCTCGCCGCGCGCTACGATGACGATCTTGTCTGCGCCGAAGGGAACTGGATGTTTCGACGCGTAAACCTGAAGAGCCGTTTCTACACCACGCATGAGGAAGGATGGGCGAATCTGCCCCATCTGTTGAAACAGTCGTGACCGGCACCGTCACCGCACAACTGCACTTTCTGCCCTCTTCGCTGGCCGGCGGGCCGGTGGCCCACGTCGATCTGCGCGCGAATGCCGACGGATTCGGGAATCTGCACTCCGCCGACGTGGCGGTGATGAACGCGCACGAGCATGCCGATGCGGGCTTGCACTCCAGTGGCTTCGAGTTGCTGCGAAGCCCGAGCGCCGTGAGTGACTTCTACGATTGCGACGAGGTGATGGGAACCTATTACGACGAGTGCAGGTCGATCGCACGGGAATTGACGGGCGCCCATACGACCTTTACCTACGACCATCTCATTCGGGAGCCCGGCCTGCAGTATTCGGGCGGCGGTACGGACGGTACACAGCGGAAGACCGGGGTCGAGCGGGGAGGCGGTTACATCGGCAATGTGCACATGGATTACACCGACAACACCACCTGGGAGAAGTACCTGGCATTGCACGGCGAAGGCGTCCCCGAACGCGCAGACCGCGTTTACGCCATCAACTTCTGGCGTCCGCTGAGCCCTTCCGCCGACGATTTTCCCCTGGCCGTATGCGATGCCCGCACCGTGCGGGAAGAAGACCTCAAGGAAACCGTTGTCTACGGCTACGCGGCGGAAAACTACAGTTGGTATGACATCGGCATCGAAACCTTCAGCGTCAGCGCTTCCGAGCGCCAGCGATGGTACTACTACCCCGGCATGACGCCCGACGACGTTCTGGTCATCAAGTCGTTCGATTCCGAGGGCGTGATCGGCAGGGCGTGCCCGCACGCTTCTTTTGCGCACCCGAATCCGCAGGGGATACCGAGGCACAGCATCGAACTGCGGGTACTCTGTTTCTGCTAACGATTGCGAGTCGAATCCCTATCCTGGCTTCGGGGTAGGGCGGATTCCGGTCGCGGGCGCGCACAGACGAACAAAATCCGGCGTGAACGTCGCGGCCCTTGGCGCAACGTGCGGGCCATGTGCAGGTCGGGTTAGGGGGTAGTGTAGGCGGCGTGGCGTCCGCCGAAGGGGGAGTACTCGAGTCCCACCGGTTCGGACACTGTCTCGAATTCCTTTGCCCGCCATCCCCAGGCGCTGGTGATCGCAAGCGTATGCCAGCGCCACTGCCCGTCCGGGCAATTGCGCATGGTTCCTTCGTAGCGCCCGCCCTGCACCCCGTTCGGGGTGCTGGTCATGAAATAGGCGGTGACATCGGCCGTCGCGAGGTCATGGGCGACATTGATGGCCAGATTCGCAGAGTGGTGCCCGCCGCGGATTCCCTTGGGGCCCTTGCCATAGGGCGCATACAGGGGCTCGATCTCCGCGCGCCCCTCGAAGTGCAGGTCCTGGCCGCCCGCTTCCGGAAAGTTGGGCACATCCAGAATCGCGTCTTCCGTGTAGCAGTCGACGATGTCGTCTCCGAACCCCGTGTCCAGGCAATACAGATACCGGTTGAACGCACTCTGCACGGCTTCCTTGGCCTCCAGACGCGCCACTCGAAGCTGCAATGCCTCCAGTTCGTTGCTCATGGGACGATTTCCTTCTTCGACTCGGGTGTTCGGGGCGATTCGGGGCCGGTACCGGGGTTCGCCACCTGGACGGAGCCCCGTCGCAGACCGGTTGGCGGTGTCTGACGGCTACCCTGCGTGCCGCAACACCTGGCCGGCCCGGGTGCCGGTGTGCTCGCCGTCCACGACCGTCACCGCGCCGTTGACGATGGTGGCCTTGTATCCCGTCGACTTCTGGATGAAGCGCGGCGCGCCGCCGGGGAAGTCGTGCACCACTACCGGGTGCCGTTCCGCCACGCCGGCCGGGTCGAAGACGTTGACATCGGCGCGCATGCCCGGCGCCAGAGTGCCGCGGTCCTTGAGGCCGATCACCCGCGCCGGCCCGGAGGTCAGGCGGCGGATCCCTTCGCCGAGACTGTAGAGCCCGGCTTCGCGGACCCAGTAGGACAGTATGAAGGTGGACCAGCCCGCGTCCATGATCTGCGAGACGTGCGCACCGGCATCCCCAAGGCTCGGAAAGACGTGCGGGCTCTGGATGAGATCGCCGAGCTCCTTGTGGTCGGAGCTGAACACCCGCAGGTTGAACAGGGCGCGGCCGTCGGTCTCAAGGGACAGGCGCAGGAAGGTTTCCGCCCAGTGCTCGCCGGCAGCGGCGGCCTGCGCTTCCAGGTTGTCCTCCGCGGGGGCCGTGTAGTCCGGCGTCTCGCCATGGCCGAGATAGAAGGCGTTGGCCATCGAGAAGCGGAGGTTTGCGTTCCGGGCTTCCTCGATGAGTGTGGCGCGCGTTGCCGCATCGCGAATGCTCGCCAGGCGCCCGGCGAAGTCCTGCCGGCGCAATGCCTCCCAGGCGCCGTCCTGCACCGGCAGCACGGACTGCAGGCCCAACAGCACGCCGGAGCCGCGCACGTGGGCGATGGCGGTCACATCCCCGAATTCGCAGAGCGCCGCGACCGTATCGGCCCGTGCCTTGCCCGAGCCGGCGCGGGCCTCTGCGGCGGAGCTGTACAGCAGGCGCCCCCCGGGAGTCTGCGCCAGGGTCTTGAGCACATGGAAATTGGCGCCGACCGCCTGCAGGAGGCCGTTGCGCGGCCCCACTTCACCGGCGATCTGCACCAGTTCCTGCGGGTCTGCGAAGGTGCCCGGCACCGAACGCCCGTCGGGTAACACATGGGGTTCGAATCGATTGGTGGAGAAGCCGACGGCGCCGCGGTCCATGGAATGCCCCACGACGTCCGCCATCTGTTTGCGCTCTTCCGGCGTTGCCTGCTCCTCCACGGCGCGCTCGCCCATCACCTAGAAGCGCACGGCGCAGTGGCCGACCAGGCCCGCCACGTTCAGCGCGGGCCGCAGGCGCTCGATGGCGTCCAGGTAGCCCCCGTAGTCTTCCCAGTCCCAGGGCAACCCGGTAAGGATGGCGTTCTTGGGGATGTCCTCGACGGTTTCCATCATGCCGGCGAGCAGTTCTGTGTCGTCCGGCCGACAGGGGGCGAAGGTGACGCCGCAGTTGCCCATGAGCGCGGTGGTGACGCCGTGCCAGCTTATCGGCGTCATTTCCGGGTCCCAGCCGATCTGGGCATCGAGGTGGGTGTGCAGGTCGATGAAGCCGGGCGTTACCGCGAGCCCGTCGGCATCGATTTCCCGTTTGCCGCTGCCTTCCACCTTGCCGAGCGCGCTGATGATGCCGTCGTCGATGGCAAGGTCGCCCGCACGCGCTTCCGCGCCCGTTCCGTCGATGATCCGGCCGTTGCGAATTACCAGTTCGTGTGCCATCTGGCCCCTCCGTGTCCGATCCCCCAAAGCCTACCAGCCTCGGAAAAAGTAATCACGTTTACGAAATTGGCCAATGCCTTCGGTTCCGTGAATCCGGCGGTTGTGGCGCCGGAAAACCGGCATTCGCGGTAGCATGTTTCCGGGATTGCGGCGCGGCCGGTTGCACGGGCCGGTTCGGATGCCGCCCGGACGGACGGATGGAAGACGTCAGCAAGCGGAAACTGCCGGAAAACTTCTTCGAGCGCATCGACACGTCGCCCGACGATGAGTTTTACCGGCAACCGCGGTTCGTGCAGCACATCGACGAGGCCACGATCGAGGCGCTTACCGGATGGTATCGCGAGTTTCTGTTCGAGGGCGCCGATGTCCTCGACCTGATGTCTTCCTGGGTTTCGCACTACCCGGCGGAGATGCCGCTGGGGCGTGTCGCCGGCCTCGGCATGAACGCCGAGGAACTGAACGCCAACCCCCGGCTCACCGAAAGCTGCGTGCACGACCTGAACCTCGACCCGGAACTGCCGTACGAGAGCGCCGGGTTCGACCGGGCGACGCTTGCGGTCTCCGTCCAGTATCTTGTGCGGCCCGTCGAGACCATGCGCTCGGTCGTACGCGCGCTGCGCCCGGGCGGACGCATCGGCATCGCCGTGTCGCACCGCATGTTCCCCACCAAGGCGATCCGGGCCTTTCATCAGATGCCGCCGGCCGAGCGGGTACGCCTGGTGGGCGCCTACCTGGTGCTCGGCGGATTCGGCAACGTGGCTTTTCTCGACCGCTCCCCCTCCGCGGGAGATCCGCTATGGATACTCACGGGCGAGACGCCGGTTTCCTAGACGTGCCGAATTGGCTACATTTGGCCGATTGAGGATCGGTACCGGCGGCCGATGAGTTTCGACTACACCGGGAGTGCGTACGCGATACGCGACGACATTCCCGATGCGCACAGGGAGATTTGGCGGAACATCGGCCAACCCGGCAACTGGTGGCGCGGGGAGGACCGGGTGGCGTTCGTCGAGGAGTCGCGCAACGCACGCTCCTGCCGGGCCTGTGAGAAGCGCGCCGCAGCGCTGTCGCCGGAAGGGGATTTCGGCCCGCACCACACCACCACCAACCTGCCGGAGCTGGTCGTCGACATCGTCCACCGCCTCACCACGGACCCGGCGCGTCTCTCAAGAACCTGGCTCGACAAGGTAAATGCCGGAGGCATCACCGACGAGGCGTACGTCGAGATCCTCGGCGTCGTGGTGGCGGCGATCAGCATCGACGCCCTGCATCGCGCGCTCGGCCTGCCGCTGGAGCCGCTGCCGGCGCCGGTGGCCGGGGAGCGGAGCGGCTACCGCCCGCCGGGCGCCGCGGACTCGGGGGCCTGGGTGCACACGGTGCAGCCGGAGAACGCCAGTGAGGCCGAAGCCGACCTCTATCCGGGCGGCCGCGCCGGTAACGTCATCTCCGCCATGAGCCTGGTGCCCGACGCCGTGCGCATGCTCAAGACACTGAGCCGCAGCCATTACCTGCCGATGCGATGCATCATGACCCCGGGCGACAACGCCGGCCGGGCCATCTCGCGCAACCAGATCGAACTGGTGGCGGGGCGCATCTCGTCGCTGAGCGACTGCTTCTACTGAACCAGCGCTCATGCACTGATGCTCAGTCTGAGCGCCAGGTCCCACGGAGACACCGTCGACATCAACGGCGTCGTGGCGGGCGACGAGGTCGCCACGGGAATTCCCGGAGACAGGGCCCTGCTCGCCTTCGCCGAGGTTTGCCTCGGCGACGACGCGGAATCCATCGCCGGCGCGCGCGGGCAGGTCATGGAGGAACTGGGCGAGGCGGCTATGGTCGATGCGGCCTGCATCGTCGCCAACTTTCAGCGGATGGTGCGCATCGCCGACGGCACCGGAATCCCGCTGGACCCTCAGATGGCCGCGGTCACCGCCGGCCTCAGGAAGGATCTCGGCATCAACGGCTACAGCGCCGCGAGTCTCACACCGGAACCCGGTTGGGCGGCACGGCTGCTCGCGCGCCTGATGAAGCCATTCCTGCCTGCGATGATGCGTCGAAGAACGGCGCCGCAAAAAGGGTAGCAGCCGGTTTCCACCGGGGCCGCGCCGACGCAAGGCCCGACCCGCCAGACATCCTGGACGACATAATTCCCAAGTTTTCGGGAACAAACCGCCGATTTCTGAGACTAAGGGTTCAGGAGAGTAGACACCGGGGGATGTTGGCGATCGCGGGAATACGGTGCCTGCGCCACGCGCCCCGGCGCTTGAGTTCGGTGGCGGTGTGGTCGGTCGGGGCAATACCGGTTCAGGCCGGAGCAATACCGATCGGCCACCCGCCGTCGAACGCCTTTTCCATGGCCTTTACAACCACCTTGTTCCCCAATATTCTGCCCCACGGCTTCGATTCTCACCGTAGAACGGAGACCGGCGCCCCAAGCGGCGCTATTGACATCGTTTGAATTGACACAGTTTGACAAGGACTTGATCCAATGAAGGACAGGTACCTGAAGCGTCGGCCTGCTTCCGCCGCGGGGAGTTCCTGTCCTTTCGCCGGCACGGGGGGCAGGCATGAACGTACTCGACTTTAGCAAGCGCAAGGCCGCAAACCATCCCATCTCCATGGTCACCTGTTACGACTGCTGGTCGGCGCGGGTGCTCAACGATACCGAGATCGACACCCTGCTCGTGGGCGACAGCCTCGCCATGGTCATGCACGGCTTCGACAGCACCGTGCATGCCACGGTGGAGATGATGGTGCTGCACGTGAGCGCCGTGCGGCGGGGCGCGCCGGACAAGTTCGTGGTGGGCGACATGCCCTTTCTCTCGGTGCGCAAGGGCACCGCCTTTGCCATGGACTCGGTGCAGGAACTCATGCGGGCGGGCTCCAACGCCGTCAAGATCGAGGGCGAAGCCGGTCACCTCGACCTGATGGCGCATGTGGTCGAGTCCGGCGTGCCCGTGATGGGGCATCTGGGCCTCACTCCCCAGTCCGTCGAAGCGTTCGGCGGCCACAAGGTGCAGGGCCGCAACGAAGGCCAGGCGGCGCAAATCCTCGAGTCGGCAAAACGGCTGGAACAGGCCGGCTGCTTCGCGCTGGTGCTCGAGTGCATACCCGCGGAACTCGGCCGCCTCGTTACCCGGGAGATCGGCATCCCCACCATCGGCATCGGCGCCGGCCCGCACACCGACGGCCAGGTTCTGGTTCTGCAGGACATGCTCGGCATGAGCCCCTGCTTCAAGCCGAAATTCCTGCGCCACTACGCGGACGGCCACGGCATGATCGAAGCCGCCGTGAACCGCTTCCACCAGGACATCGGTTCCCGGGCCTTCCCCGCCCGCGCCGAGTGTTACGGCTAGTTATTCGTTGCCGATCGGTTCGGCGGCACGCTGTGGCGCTGACGTGGAAGAAACAACGCCGAATCTCGGGAAAGAGTTCGCATGCGGCGCTTCCCTTTCGGCGCGTTAAGCTCGTCCGAAAGCCTGGCGTCACGCTGGATGATGTGGCCGTGCGCCGAAAGGGAAGCGCCGTATGCGAACGCGCTGTCGAGACCACCGAAATTGTGTCGAATACATCTTTTTAAATCAAAGGGTTGAACTTTTTTCCATGAAAGTTCTCAGATCCCTTGCGCAATGGCGGGACACCCGCAAGGCACTGACCGGCACCGTCGGTTTCGTTCCAACGATGGGCGCCCTGCACGCCGGCCATGCCTCCCTGCTGCAGCGGAGCGTGGCCGAGAACGACGTTACGGTCGCGAGCATCTACGTCAATCCGACCCAGTTCAACGACCCCGACGACCTGGCCGCCTATCCGAGCCTGCCCGCAGCAGACCTCGAGATGTGCGACTCGCTCGGCGTGGACCACGTGCTGATCCCGGCACGGGAAGACATGTATCCCGACGACTATCGCTACCGGGTCGAGGAGACGGAACTCAGCCGCGAGCTCTGCGGCGCGCACCGGCCCGGCCACTTCACCGGTGTACTTACCGTGGTGATGAAGCTCCTCAACCTGGTGCGCCCCGGAAGAGCCTACTTCGGGGCCAAGGACTTCCAGCAGTGCCTGCTGATCCGCCGCATGACCGAAGCGTTCTTCATGGACGTGGAAATCGTCGCCTGCGAAACGGTGCGCGAAGACGACGGGCTGGCGCTGAGTTCGCGCAATGCCCTGCTCACGGACGACAGCCGCAAGCTGGCATCGAGGCTCAACCCCCTGCTGCGTTCTCCGGATTCCGACCGGGCCGTGGCCGAGGAACTCGAACGCCTCGGGTTTGCCGTGGACTACATCGTCTCCCGGTTCGGCCGCCGCCTCGCAGCCGTATCGGTCCCCGGGCGCCGGGGGACGGTAAGGCTCATCGACAATGTGGAATTGGGGGAAAACGGGAGCGTTAACCGACTTGGCAGCGTTCGTTCGTCGGCGTCGGATTGACGGCCGGGTAACTCCCGGCCTGCAGCTCACCGAAAACGCGCCGCCCGTCCGACAGCGTCGCCGTAGCCCTCGCTGCGTCGGCCGGGCTTATAATCGGCCGGTCTCGTGCTGGAAACCGCAATGTTCGACAACCTTTCCGATCGCCTGAGCCGAACGCTGCGCGGCCTGACCGGCAAGGCACGCCTGTCGGAGGAAAACGTCTCCGCGGCGATGCGGGATGTTCGGATGGCTCTCCTCGAGGCGGATGTCGCCCTGCCGGTGGTCAGGTCGTTCACCGACAAGGTGCGCTCCAGGGCGCTTGGACAGGTGGTTAGCGCCGCGCTCAATCCCGGCGAGGCCTTCGTCAGGATCGTCCACGAGGAACTGGTCGATGTCATGGGCGGCGCCAACGATGCGCTGAACCTGGCAGTGGCGCCCCCGGCGGTGGTGCTCATGGCGGGGCTGCAGGGGTCCGGCAAGACAACTACGGCGGCGAAGCTCGCGCTTTACCTGAAGGAGCGGGAGCGCAAGAAAGTGGCGCTGGTCAGCGCCGATGTCTATCGGCCCGCGGCCATCGAGCAGTTGCAGACCCTCGCCGGCGATGTGGGCGCGCGATTCATTCCTTCAGCCCCGGACGAGGCGCCGGTTGCCATCGCGGCCCGCGCCGCGCAGGAGGCGGCACGGCAGCTCGATGATGTGCTGATCGTCGACACGGCGGGGCGGCTCGGGGTGGATGGCGGGATGATGGGCGAGATCAGCGCCCTCCAGGAAACCCTGCGGCCGGTGGAAACCCTGTTCGTGGTGGATGCCATGACCGGCCAGGATGCCGCCGCCACCGCCAGGGCCTTCGACGAGGCGCTGGCACTTACCGGGGTCATTCTGGCCAAGGCGGACGGCGATGCTCGAGGCGGAGCGGCCCTTTCGGTGCGATTCATCACGGGCAAGCCGATCAAGTTCATCGGCACCGGGGAGCGCCCCGATGCCCTTGAGCCGTTTCATCCCGATCGCCTGGCGTCCCGGATCCTGGGCATGGGCGACCTGCTCAGCCTGATCGAGGAAGCCGAACGCAAGGTCGACAAGCGCAAGGCGGGCCGGCTCGCGCGCAAGATCACCCGGGGCAGGCGATTCGACCTCGAGGACTTCCGCGATCAGTTGCAGCAGATGGCCAGCATGGGCGGCGTCGGCAACCTGCTGGAAAAGCTGCCCGGCGCCCAGCACCTGCCGCCACAGGCGCAGTCCCGGCTCGACGACGGGATGTTCAGGCGGTTCGGAGTCATCATCGACTCCATGACCCCCCGGGAGCGCCGCTTCCCCGACCTCATCAACGGCTCGCGCAAGCAGCGGGTCGCCCGGGGCAGCGGCACGCAGATCTCGGATGTCAACCGGTTGCTCAAGCAGCACCGGCAGATGCAGAAGACCATGAAGAAAGTCACCCGCAAGGGGGGCATGCAGAAGGTGATGCGCGGGCTGCAGGGAGCCAGGGCGCACCCGGGAATGCGGCGCCGGTAGGTGTCTGCGAGTGCAACCGGAGCACCGGCGTGCGGGGCTCATCGGTCCGTCGTGGGATGAGGCCCGCACCCCGTACCCGCCCCGCGTTGGGGAACCCCATGGCGCCGGCCGGATGTCATGTGCGGCGGATGTCGTTCAGCTTGCGCGTCCGGCCTGTGGTTTTCCCCCCGGCACGCGATTAGAATACCGCGCCTTTTCGATCTGGGGGCTTTGGAACATGGTGACGATTCGGCTTGCGCGGCACGGCGCCAAGAAGAATCCGTTCTATCACGTCACGGTGACCGACCGCGCCGCACCGCGCGACGGCCGCTTCATCGAACGTGTGGGGTTCTTCAATCCGGTCGCCAGGGGGCACAGCGAGCGCCTGCGCATCGATCTCGACCGGGTGGACCACTGGCTTTCGGTCGGCGCCCAGCCCTCGGACCGTGTGCGCAAGCTGATCAAGGTGGCCCGTGCCGACCAGGAAGCCCTGGCGTCGGGCGAAGCGGAGGCTTCGCCGGCAGAGGCGCTCGCGGGCGACGCTGAGGAAACCGGGATCGTCGAAGCGGCCGAAGCTGGCGATACCGAAGCAAGCGGTGAATCTGAAATAGCGGCAGCGGAAACAGAATCGGCAGCGGAAACAGAATCGGCAGCGGAAACAGAAGCGGCAGCGGCAGCAGAAGCAGACGAAGAAGCAGAATCCGCAGCCGAAGCCGAAAAAGCGGAAGCCGCCGCTGATGCGCAAGAGCCGGCGCAGGAAGCAGAGGCATCCGCGGCGGCGGACGTTGCCGAAGGCGCTGAAGATTCGGAAGCGCCGGCAGACGAAGGGGCCGGCGACAGCGAGGCCGGCCGAGGCTGATTCGCCCCCTCGCCGAGGATCCGGTCGTTGTCGGGCGCGTCGGCGGCGCCTACGGTATCCGCGGTTGGGTCCGGCTCACGTCCTACACCGATCCCCCCGCCAACCTTCTCGACTACGGCCCCTGGTTTCTGCAGCGCTCCGGAGAATGGCAAGCCGTGGACGTGTTCGAAATCCAGGCTCACGGCGATGGTTTCGTTGCCAGGCTCTCGGGCATCGACGACCGTAACGCAGCTCTTGAAATCAGGGGCAGCCTGGTCGGCGTGCCGGCGAGCAGCTTCCCGCCGCCCGACCCCGGGGAATACTATTGGCGCGACCTGATCGGGCTTCGCGTCGTCAACAGCGACGGAACCCTGTTCGGCAAGGTCGAGCGCCTGATCGAGACGGGCGCCCACGATGTTCTGGTCGTCAAGGGAGAGCGGGAAAGGTTGATTCCCTTCGTTGAACGGTTCGTGACCGGCATCGTGCAGGAGGACGGCTTGCTGCGGGTCGACTGGGAGGACATCGGCTGAGATGTGGGTCGGGGTGGTCAGCCTGTTTCCGGAACTGATCCGTGGCATTGCCACCGTCGGCGTGCTCGGCCGCGCGCTGCGGCAGGGCGGCCTGGCGATCGAGGTCTTCAACCCGCGCGACCACGCCACGGACCGCCATGGAACCGTGGACGACCGTCCCTACGGCGGCGGCCCCGGCATGGTGATGCTGGCGGAGCCGTTGCTCGCGAGTATCGGCGAGGCGAAGTCGAAGGCGCCGTCGGCGGCCAGGGTGGTCTGCCTGTCGCCCCAGGGAAAGCGGCTCGACCAGGCCGGGGTGGAGCGGCTTGCCGGGCAGACGAGCCTCGTGCTGGTGACCGGCCGGTACGAGGGGATCGATGAGCGCGTGCTGCAACTGGCCGTCGACGAGGAAGTGTCCATCGGCGACTACGTGCTCACGGGCGGAGAGCTTCCCGCCATGGTGCTCATCGATGCGATCAGCCGCCTGCTGCCGGGCACCCTCGGCAACAGCGAATCGGCGCTGAGTGAATCGCACCTTGATGGATTGCTCGAATATCCGCACTATACGCGCCCCGAGACCGTTGCCGGCCTGAAAGTGCCCCCCGTGCTGCTGAGCGGCGACCATGCGGCGGTCGAAAAATGGCGTCGCGCCCAGGCGCTCAGGCGCACCTGGCGGCGCCGGCCGGAACTGCTGGCCCGCCGGCGGCTTTCGGATCAGGATGCGGCCCTCCTGGAGGCGGAACTCGAGGGCCCGGACGAGGAGACGAACGATGCGTAGAAGCAAGATTCTCGAAGAGCTGGAGAGCGAACAGCTCAAGGCCGACATTCCCGACTTTTCAGCCGGGGACACGGTCGTCGTGCAGGTCAAGGTCCGGGAAGGCGTTCGCGAACGGCTGCAGGCGTTCGAGGGCGTGGTCATCGCACGGCGCAACCGCGGTCTCAACTCCTCGTTCACGGTGCGCAAGGTGTCCCACGGCGTCGGGGTGGAGCGCACGTTCCAGGCCCACAGCCCCATGATCGCATCCATCAAGGTCAAGCGCCGCGGCGACGTGCGCAAGGCCAAGCTCTACTACCTGCGCCAGCGCTCCGGTCGTTCGGCCCGGATCAAAGAGAAGGTGTGACGCGGCGCCCGGACCGGGGAACCGACGGCGAGGGCGGGCCGCCCGAGGCGCCCGGCGCCGGTTCGGGCACGGCGGCCATCGACACCTACATCGACGAGGTCTGGCTCGAAAAGGGCCTGAGCGGCAACACGCTTGCGGCCTATCGCCGCGATCTTGAATCCCTGGCCCGGGATCTGGGCAAGGATCTCTTCCAGGTGACCGAGCCGGACCTGCTGAACATGCTGGCCCGTCGCTACGACAGCGGCTACCGGGCAACCAGTTCCGCCCGGTGGCTGTCCTGCATCAAGGGTTTCTACCGCCACAGCGTGACCCGGGGCCGGATTGCCAGGGACCCGGCGGCCCACATCGAACACCCGGCACTCGGCCGGCCGTTGCCCGGCTCGCTGTCGGAAGGCCAGGTGGTCGCACTGCTGAAAGCGCCCGACACCGACACCGCCATCGGGCTCCGCGACCGGGCCATGCTCGAACTGCTCTACGCCACCGGCCTCCGGATTTCGGAACTCGTCTCCCTCGGCACCGCTTCCATCAATTTGCGCCAGGGCATCGTCCGGGTTGTGGGCAAGGGCGGCAAGGAGCGCCTCGTGCCTGTGGGCGAAGAGGCCCTCGACTGGGTCGAGCGCTTTGTTCGTGACGGCCGCCGGACGCTCGGCGGCGAGGGTACCGAGGCGCTCTTTCCCAGCCGCCGCGGCCGCGCCATGACCCGCCAGACGTTCTGGCACGCGGTGAAGCGGCACGCCCGCAAGGCCGGCATCCATACCCCCGTATCGCCCCACACCCTGCGCCATGCCTTCGCGACCCACCTGCTCAACCACGGCGCCGACCTCCGGGCCGTACAGATGATGCTCGGCCACGCAGACCTCTCCACCACCCAGATCTACACCCACATCGCCCAGGCACGACTCAAGGAACTCCACCGCACGCACCATCCACGTGCGTAGCCACCGGTCAGCAACCCGAAAACTGCTAGAATCCGCTTTTTTTCGCGCGCTGACCCTGCACCGGTCCGCCTGACCCGCTGAACATGCCGCAATGACCCGTATCGCCCCCATCGCATTGCTCCTGGCCGCCGTATCCGCCCCGGTAGCCCACGCCGCTCCGGGCGACGAACTGGTCGCCACGCTCAAGGCCCTGCAACCGGCCCTGCCCATCGAGTCGGTGACGGAAACCGACTTCGAAGGCATGCTGGCGATCGAACTCGAAGACGGCGGCGTCTTGTACGGCACCGCCGACGGGCGCTTCCTGTTCACGGGCGACATGTACTCGGTGGAGGGTGGAGGGTTCGTCAACCTGACCGACTCGATTCGCGCCGAACGGCGCCGGGAGCTTCTCGCCGGAGTAAGCCGGGACGACATGATCGTTTTTTCACCGGCGGGCGAGCGCAAGGCTTACGTCGACATATTTACCGACGTGGATTGCGGCTATTGCCGCAAGCTGCACCAGGAAATGGCGGAGATAAACGCACTGGGCATCGAGGTGCGCTACCTGGCGTTCCCCCGTGCGGGCACGGACTCCGATTCCTATCGCAAGACCGTCTCCGCCTGGTGCTCGAGAGACCCCCGGCACGCCATTACCGAGCTCAAGCTGGGCCGTGGCATTCCGGCGCGATCCTGTTCGAACCCGGTAAGCGCGCAGATGGAACTGGGCGAAAAAATCGGCGTCTCGGGTACCCCGGCTCTCGTGACCGAAGACGGGCACCTGATCCCCGGTTACCTGCCGGCGGAAGAGCTTGCCGCAGCCCTCGGGTTGTAGCTGGAGCCGTTCGTTGCAACCGTTGCGTATCGGCATTGCCGGGCTCGGCACCGTCGCCCGGGGCGTTCTCGGCCTGTTCGCGGCGAGCGCCGGCCACCTGGAGCGCCAGGCGGGCCGTCCGCTGAAGCTCGTCAGGGTTGCCAGCCGCACCCCCCGGCCGGAAGCGGACCTGGCGGGCGCGGAATTCTCCACGGATCTGGGAACCCTGCTCCACGACGATGTCGACGTGGTGGTGGAACTCATCGGCGGCGAGGACCGCGCCGCGCGCCTGGTGAGGGACGCCATCTCGTGCGGGCAATCCGTGGTCACGGCGAACAAGGCGATCATCGCCCGGTTCGGCGACGAACTGCTTGCCGGCGCCGCGAAGCAGGGGGTGGGGCTCGGCTTCGAGGCAGCGGTGGCCGGCGGCATTCCGATCATCGGTTCGCTCACCCGGGGGCTCGCGGCCAGCCGGGTGCGTACCGTGGCGGGCATCATCAACGGCACGTCGAACTACATATTGACGGCCATGGCCGAGCAGGGCTCCACCTTCGCGGATGCCCTGGCGGCGGCACAGTCGCTCGGCTACGCGGAAGCCGATCCGACCTTCGATGTGGAAGGCATCGATGCGGCCCACAAGCTCTCCATTCTCGCGGCGCTGGCCTTCGACGTGGGCTTCGGCATGGACGGCGTCTTCACCGAGGGCATCGCCGGCGTTACCGCGGAAGACATCGGCTACGCGGCGGAACTGGGCTATGGCATCAAGCATCTGGGCATAGCGCGCCGTTCGGATAACGGCATCGAAGCCCGGGTGCACCCGACGCTCGTGCCCGAACACGGCATGCTGGCGCAGGTTCGCGGCGTCATGAATGCGGTGCTCATCGAAAGCGATGCGGCCGGGGCGTCCCTGTTCCATGGTGCGGGCGCCGGCGCGGGGCCGACGGCGTCGTCGGTGGTGTCCGATCTCATAGCCATCGCCAGGGGCGAGGCGCTTAAGTATCGCGCCGGCGGCGGGGAACGGCAGATGCTTCCCATGAGCGCCGTGCAGTCCGCCTTCTACCTGCGCATTCCGGCCCGGGATGCGCCGGGCGTATTCGGCAAGGTGGCCAACATACTCGGCGCGAACGACATCAGCATCGAGGGCGCGGTGCAGCGCGAACGGGCCATTCGCATCAACGGGGACGGCAGCCGGTCGTCCTGGGTACCCATCGTCATCCTGACGGACAGCGTTCGCGAGGCGGTGATGGACGCGGCGATCGCCGCAGTGCAGGCGATGCCGGAAGTCGTGGGCAACATAAAGTGCATGCGGGTGGAGCACTTTGACTGACCGGGCAGGTGTCTTTGCACGCTGACTCCCCACTGACGATCGTGGAACGGGAAGGCGCGACGCCGGACCTGCCGGGCGTTCCCGACCTGTTGCGCAGGATCTACGGAAACCGGGGCATTACCTCGGCGGCGGAACTCGAGCGGTCGCTGGCGGGCCTTGAGGATCCCGCGCCCATGCGGGATATCGATACCGCCGCGCAGCGCATCGCCCGGGCCGTCCGGGAAGGGCAGCACATCCTCTTCGTCGGCGACTTCGATGCGGACGGCGCAACGTCTGTGGCGCTCGGCGTATCGGTGTTGCAAGCCTTCGGCGCGGAAAGGGTCGATTTCGTGGTTCCGAACCGGTTCGAGTTCGGTTACGGCCTGTCCCCGGAAATCGTTCGAGTGGCGCTGGCCAGGGAGCCGGACCTGCTGATCACGGTAGACAACGGCGTCTCCAGCATCGAGGGCGTCGAGCTGGCCAACGCCGGCGGTGTCGATGTCATCGTCACCGATCATCACCTCCCCGGCGCCCGGCTGCCGCCGGCCCATGCCATTGTCAATCCGAACGTGCCCGGCTGCGGCTTTCCGAGCAAGGCCATCGCCGGCGTCGGTGTCATCTATTGCGTTCTCTCCCGGGTGCGCCGCGTTCTCGGCGAAGCAGGCTGGTTCGCCGGCAACGGCAGGGAGGAGCCGAACCTCGCCCAATGGCTCGACCTGGTTGCCCTGGGCACGGTCGCGGACGTGGTTCCCCTTGACCGCAACAACCGCACCCTGGTTCACCAGGGGCTCGTGCGCATGCGCAAAGGCCGTTGCCGGCATGGCATTCAGGCTCTGGCGGAAGTATCAGGAAGGAGCCTGCCGGGGTTGCGGGCCTCCGACCTGGGGTTCCAGATCGGCCCCAGGCTGAATGCGGCCGGACGGCTGAAAGACATGTCGTTGGGCATCCGGTGCCTGCTGGCGGATTCTCTCGCCGAGGCACGGCAACACGCGGCCGCCCTGGATGAACTCAACCGCACGCGGCGCGAGTTGCAGCGGGAAATGGTGGCGGAGGCCGAACTGATCGTGGCAGAACAGGGGCGCAAGACCCAGGAACGCTACGGCGTCTCGGTTTTCGACCCAGACTGGCACCAGGGAATCGTCGGCATCGTCGCCGGTAGGCTGCGCGAGCGCATCAACCGCCCGGTGGTCGCCTTTGCGCCCGCAGGAGGCGCCGAACCGGAAGCGTTGCGCGGCTCCGCACGCTCCGTGCCCGAACTGCACATCCGCGACGCCCTCGACGCACTGGCCGCCCGCCACCCGGGGCTTCTGGTCAAGTTCGGCGGCCACGCCATGGCCGCGGGCCTTTCCATCCGGCGTGTCCACTACGAGCATTTCGCAAAGGCCTTCGACCGGATCGTTCAAGACCGCCTGCCACCGGCTGCTCTCGAGGCCAGGATCGAGACCGACGGCGAACTCTCCAGTTCCGAAATCACCCTCCAGAACGCCGTACACCTGGCCGACGGCGGCCCCTGGGGCCAGGCGTTCCCCGAGCCCTCGTTCCACGGCGAGTTCGAGATCGTCAACCAGCGCGTAGTGGGCGAAACCCACCTCAAGCTGGTACTCCGGTCCGGCGCCCGCCTCGTCGATGCCATCGCCTTCAATCAGCCCCCGCTGCCCGGCGCCGCCCGCCTGCATGCGGTCTACAGGCTGGACATCAACGACTATGGCGGCGCGCAGACGGTGCAGTTGCGCCTTGAGCACGTAAGGCAAAGGGATTGAAACACATGGTTCCCAATAGTCGTTCCATGAAAGGCATGGCGGCGAGCGTTGCGCTGGCACTGTGCTCCGCCTTGTTTGCCCCGAATGGTGCGGCCCAGGCGGGCGTGGTCGAGGAAGTGGTCGTCACCGCTAAGACCGGCAGCCGCATCGGCCGGCAGGGCGACTCACCCTCGCCGCTGTCGAGCTACGGGGCGCAGGGCCTGGCCGATGCGGGCTTGAGGGACATCCGCGACCTGGTGGGGGTGCTCGCGATCAACGCGGGCGCTGAGAACAATTCAGACAACCTCACCCAGAACTGGACGGGCGGCACGGCCAACGTCAATCTGCGGGGGCTCGGCGTCGCCTCGACGCTGGTGCTGCTGAACGGCCGGCGGCAGGTGCTGTCTGCCGTGCAGACCGACGACGGGTCGAGTTTCGTGGATCTGGCCGGCCTTGTGCCCCTGCTCGCCATCGGGCGCGTGGAAATCCTGAAGGACGGGGCCGCCGCGATATACGGCTCCGAGGCGGTGGCGGGCGTGGCCAACTTCATTACCCGCCGGGGATTCGAGGGCCTCGAGTTCCAGGCCGAATACCGTGCGCGCACGAACGACGGTTCCCAGGAAGATCTCAGCCTCGACGGCGTGTACGGCGGCGCCTTCGCCGGCGATGGCGAGTTCCTGCTCGCCGCCAGCTACCTGGACCGCACGAGCCTCGTGCTGACCGAGGTGGATTGGCTGCGGCCCGCCACCAGCGGCTTCGGCAATCCGGGCAGTTTCAACGTGCCCTCCCTGGGGCGGACCCTGGCCGACCCCGGTTGCGAGCGATACGAAGGCCTGTTGCAGCAACTCCCCGGCGACAGCGAGATCTGCCGTTTCGACTACGGCCCCCAGCTTACGGCGATACCCAATGAACAACGGGTGCAGACCTGGGGGCGGGTCTCGTGGCGCCGGGAGCAGGGTGCGGAACTCTGGGCCGAATTCGGTTACGCGCACAACGACATCAGCCGCGACGTATCCCCCAGTTTCCCCGTACTCAACACGCCGGTGGTTCCGGCTTACCACCCGGGCAATCCCCATGGCGAAGACGTGTTCTTTCAGGGCCGTCCATACGGCTACGGGCACCCCCCGGAGATCAACTACTACAAGCACGAGACCGTGCGGTTTGCGGCCGGTATGGAAGGCCGGCTTGCCGATGCCGCGAATTGGGATATTGCCGTGGTGCACGGCGTCAACGATGCGTTGCTCAATCCCCGCGACGTGCACGCGGCCAACTTTCAGGCGGCCCTCGAGGGGTTCGGCGGCGACGGCTGCGGGTCCGGACCGGCCAGGATACCGGGACAGGGCGGCTGCCTATTCTTCAATCCCTTCAGCTCCACCTTCGCGGCGAATCCGGGCGATGAGCTGTTCAACGGGCCGGAGCTGTACGAGTTCATCATCGGCAACTACAGGGGTGATGGGAAATCGCGGCTTACCACGGTGGAAGCGAACATCACCGGCGATCTGCCCGGTGGTCGAGGCGGCTATGCCGTCGGAGCCCAGTACCGTAAACAGACCCTGGATTTCCAGTACGACGCCGTGACCCGCCAGGATGGCTGGGCGTTCCTGATCGGCAACCCGGACTTTTCGGCGAAGGACGACGTCTATGCCGCTTACGGCGAGACCTGGCTGCCGCTCGGAGACAGCGTGGAGGTTACCGGCGCGCTGCGTTACGAGGACTACGGACCCGGTGTGGGCGACACGCTGGACCCGAAAGTCACGCTTCTGGTGCGCGCCGCGGACGCACTGTCGCTGCGGGCTTCGTTCAGCACCTCCTTCCGGGCGCCGTCACCGTTGCAGACCCGGGGCGCACAGACCAATTTCACGAATATCGTCGACCACGACGGTTCGAGAACCTTTGCGGGTCGCCGCACCCTGGGCGATCCATCCCTGAAACCGGAAACGTCACGCGCGTTCAACGCGGGTTTCACCTGGCAGCACGGTGGAACCTGGGCATTGAATGCGGACTACTGGCGCTATTCGTTCAAGGACGTGCTGCGCAAGGAGAACGCCCAGGCGATCGTCAACGCCGACCCCTTCGATGCGCGCATCGAACGCACCTCCGCGGGGACGATCTCCATCGTCAACGTGGCTTTCATCAATGCCGACCGGATCCGCACGAGCGGCATCGACCTGAGCGCCCGGGCGAGCCTGGCTGCGGGTCAGGGGCTGCTCTCCGGATGGGTCGAGGCGACCTGGCTGCTGGAATACGACGTGACCAATGCCGGCATCGAAATCGATGCGCTGGGAAAGCTCAATCGCGCCAACGTCGGCGCGCCCAACCAGGATTTCCGGGCGACGGCCGGCCTGTCCTGGTCGCGGCGGGCGATGGAACTCAACGCCCTGGTGCGCCATGTCGGCGGCTACGAAGACGACGGCGGCGGCTCCATCGACAGCTTCACGACCCTCGATGCAAACGTACGCTTCTCGTTCCGCGGTTTCCCCGGCGGGGGCAACGAGACGACGATAACCCTCGGCGCCGCCAACCTGCTCGATGCCGACCCTCCCCATGTCGCCATAGCCGGCAGCTACGATCCCCGCTCGTCGGATCCCCGGGGGCGGCGCGTTTTCCTGGCCATGGGAATCAGGATGTAACCGACCGTGGCCCCGGTCAACTCAGCGAGAGGTGGCGGCAAACGACAACCTGACCCGCTTGCAAGGAACATGAAGATTTGCCGGATCGCCGAGGAGAAACGCAATGACAGTCTGGACAGCAATCCTCGTCTGCGTACTGGCAACTTCAATTCTCTCCGGCGTCATCGGCATGGCGGGTGGGCTGGTCCTCATGGGCGTGCTGGTTACCCTGCTGCCCGTCACCGCAGCGATGATCGTGCACGGCGCGGTGCAGGCCACATCGAACGGGGCGCGCTGGCTGTTTCTGCGCCGGCACATGCGGTGGGAAATCGTGCCTCCGTACGTTGCCGGCGCGGTCCTGGTGCTGGGCGGGTTCGCCGCCGTGACCCTGGTGCCGGAGCCCGGTGTGGTGCTGATGCTGATCGGCGCCTTTCCCTGGCTGGCGCGCGCCATGCCGGCGGGCCTTGCTCTCGACGTCCGGCGGCCGGTCACGGCGTTTTCCTGCGGGTTCGTGGTCACCGCGGCGCAGCTCTGTGCCGGGGCCTCCGGGCCGCTGCTCGATGCTTTCTTTCTCAATTCGCCGCTCAACCGTTACGAGGTGGTGGCGAGCAAGGCCTTTACCCAGACACTCGGCCACCTGGCGAAGATCGGCTATTACAGCGTCGTGGTGGGGGCGGCCGTGGATACCGATGTCGACGGGCCCGCATGGCTGATTGCGGTGGCCTGCCTGATCGCCGTTCTGGGCGCCCGCATCGGTACGCGGCTGCTCGGACGCCTCGACGAGGACAGGTTCCGCCGTATCAGCGGTTACGTCATCCTGGCGCTGGGAGCCTTCTGTTTCGCCAAGGGTATCCTGGACACCTTCGGAAACTGAATCGGGCGCGTTCCGTATCAGCTTTCGCCCTGGGCGAGGCGGATCATGCCCGCCGCGAAGAACGGACCGAGCTTGGCGAGCACCGTTTCCAGGTCGGAGGATTTGCAGAGGCCGTTTGAATACCGGTCCACCGCTTCCGTTTCGATCAGCGCATGATTGATGGCACCCGCCAGGAAGCTCTGCGACCAGTAGATGTCCTCCTCGGCGGCGTTGGGGAAGCGCTGCTTCAGAACGTCGATGAACTCGAGGCTTACCGGGTTGAAGGTTTCCATGAAGGTCTGCACGTAGGGCTCGGTGCGCCGGGTGTTGGCCGCGCGCGCCAAAAGCCTGATGTAGTTCTTCCAGCCCGGTCCGCGGTTGAGCGAGAAGTCGACGATCGGCCTGAACAGCGCCTGGATCAGGGCCCCGACCGGTACGTCCTCCCAGTCGCCGCCGCCCCGGACGCCATGCAGGGACGCCAGCATGGCACCGGAGTATTCCTCGGCCCGCCGCGTGATGACAGCCCGGTACAGGTCCAGCTTGGTGGGAAAGTAGTAGCCGAGGAGGCCGAGGTGGACGCCGGAGCGCGCGGCGATGTCACGGGTGGTGGAGCCGTAGAACCCCTTTTCCGAGAAGACTGTTTCCGCGCCGTCCAGAATCAGTTCGCGCGAGTCTTTCCTGGGTTTTTCGCTCTTTCCGCTACGTTTGGGCATATCGGTCCGATTTCTTATCGGGGCCTGCCCGGCGGATTGCCGCACAAGTTCGACGGGTCCTCGCCGTCCATGGCAAGCGGGTGCCCGACGAATTCATTCATGGCAAAAGCCCGTTCCCGATTCCACCCCCGGGCCACTTTAGCAGCGGCCTCTCTCATTGTCGCCTTTGCCGACGCGCCCGGACTTTTGCCACGGGCTGCTAGGCGGCGGGGAGGCAATCGGTCTATAGTCGGGCAAACGAACGAATTATGGCTGGGAGGCACCAAGAACGTGGCATACAGCACCGAACAGATCCGCAACATCGCCCTGGTGGGACACAGCGGCGCCGGCAAGACCGAACTCTCGGATGCCCTGCTGCACGGCGCCGGAAAGATTCCGCACAAGGGCTCCGTTGACGCGGGAACCACGGTTTCCGACTCCGACCCCCGGGAAAGGGAACTCAAGCACTCACTCAAGACCGGGTTCTGCCATTTCGACCACGACGGCGTGCACGTCAACCTGCTCGACACGCCGGGGCATCCCGATTTCATCGGCCGGGCACTGTCGGTGCTTCCGGCCGTCGAAACCGCCGCCGTCGTCGTCAATGCCGCCACCGGCGTCGAGACCATGACGCAACGCACCATGGATGCGGCCACCGAGCGCCGCCTGTGCCGCATGGTGGTGGTCAACCGGATCGATGCGGAGGGCATTGATCTTGCTTCGGTGCTTGAGCAGGTACAGAACGCGTTCGGCAGCGAATGCCTGCCGGTGAACCTGCCGGCGGGGAACGGGGCGGAAGTGGTCGACGTGTTCTTCCACGGCGACGGCGGGGAAACCGATCTCGGCTCGGTGGAAGACGCACACGAGCAGATCGTCGACCAGGTGGTGGAAATGGACGACGACCTGATGGAAACCTATCTCGAAGAGGGCGAGATCGCCCCCGAACAGTTGCACGACGCCTTTGAACTGGCGTTGCGCGACGGCCACCTGGTGCCGGTCTGTTTCGTTTCCGCCGCTACCGGCACCGGCATCCCCGAGCTTCTCGACGTCATGGCCAGGCTCATGCCGTCTCCGACCGAGGGCAACCCGCCGGCTTTCGTGGCTGGCGCCGGTGCGGAGCCCGTTACGCTGACGCCAGACCCGGACGCCCATGCGGTCGCCCATGTGGTGAAGGTGGACATCGACCCCTTCCGCGGTCGCATGGCGGCGCTCAGGGTCCACCAGGGAACGCTCAGGCGCGGCCGGCAGATATTCGTGGGCGATGCGCGCAAGCCGCTCAAGATCGGCCATCTGCTCAAGCTGAACGGGGCGGACCATACGGAGGTCGAGGCGGCGGTCTCGGGAGACATCTGCGCCATCCCGCGGGCCGAGGACGTGTTCTTCAACGCGGTTCTGCATGACGCTCACGACCAGGACGACACCCGCCTCGAATCCGCCGCGCTGCCCGAGCCGATGTACGGCCGGGCCATCAGCGCGGAATCCGATGCCCAGGCCCAGAAGGCGAACGAGGCTCTTTCCGTGGCCTGCGCGGAAGACCCGACGTTGCGCCTCGATCACATTCCGGCGATGAACGAGACGGTACTGTTCGGCATCGGCGAACTGCACCTGCGCAATGCGCTCGACGAGGTGGCGGACAAATACGGCGTCAAGGTGGCCACGTCGCTGCCGTCCATCGCCTACCGGGAAACCGTTACCGCCAAGGCGGAGGGGCATCACCGGCACAAGAAGCAGACCGGCGGCGCGGGCCAGTTCGGCGAGGTGTACCTGCGTATCGAGCCGCTGCCCCGGGGCGGCGGGTTCGAGTTCGTCGACAAGGTGGTGGGCGGGGTGATTCCCTCGCAGTTCATCCCGGCGGTGGAGAAAGGGGTGCGCGAGGTGCTGCTGGAGGGCGCCATCTCGGGCTACCCGCTGCAGGATGTGCGGGTCACCGTTTACGACGGCAAGCATCATTCGGTGGACTCGAAGGAGATCGCCTTCGTGCAGGCCGGCAAGCGGGCGTTCCAGAACGCGGTGCAGAGCGCCACGCCCATCGTCATGGAGCCGGTGGTGGACGTGAGCGTATCGGTGCCGGAACACTGCATGGGCGATGTGGCGGGGGACCTTTCCGGCATGCGCGGCTCGGTGAAGGGCACCAACGTGGAGGCGGGCGGGCGCCTCGAGGTGCTTGGCCAGGTGCCGCTGAAAGAGGTGCAGGACTATCACTCGCGCCTGAACTCGCTTTCCGGGGGCGAGGGCAGCTTCACCATGACGTTCAGCCATTACGCGCAGGTGCCGGCGCTTGATCAGCAGGAGCTCGTCAAGGCGTTTCGGCACGATGGGGAATAGGGGGATTGCCGGTAGCGAGTTCGCATACGGCGCTTCCCTTTCGGCGCACGGCCACATCATCCTGCCGTACGCTAGGTTTTCGGACGAGCTTAACGCGCCGAAAGGGAAGCGCCGCATGCGAACTCTTTCCCG